>NZ_JAGQAY010000010.1:0-88907 GCF_024345355.1 Cyanobium sp. WKJ7-Wakatipu | reverse complement strand
ATAGCCACTGCTTCCGATAGTGAAGCTGGAGCCGTCAAAAAGCAGTTGGCCGAGATCAGGTGCCGAGGTGATCAGAACAGATTTGAGGGAATCTCCCGAATCAACGTCAGAGAAGACAAAGTCAGCGGTAGAGAAGGTGTACACAACATCTTCGCTGATGCGCACCGAGCGATTGGCACTGGTGGGCGTACGATTCACAGCAGCACTAGTAATCCTGAAGTTATCAACAGCCAAATAGGAGTTGGCGGTAGCATCGCTTTCGTTGAACACAGCGATGGCAATGGTATAAACGCCACTATCGGCAAATGTGTATTCGTATCCACCGGATTGCGCCCCATAATTTCCGGCACTGGATACGCTGGCAAGCTTGACGCTCGAAGGACCGCTAATAACAAAAGACGAGTCGTTGTACGACCAGTAGTCTGTTGTCTTAAATTTCCAATCAAAAGAGAGCTTCTGGCCAGCACTGATATAGATGGACTGCTTGATGGCTGAGCCGACAGTATAGGTATTGTCTTTTTCTGTATCGAATGATGCACTAAAGAAGCCGCTCCCGAGGTTCAGAAATGACTCAATGCTGCTGAGTGATTGATCCTGGCTTGTTAGTTCAGCGAAGTAGCTGCCGTTAGTTGGTGCGAATCTGGCGTTACTGTCGCTACTGCTGCCTAGATCAACGGAGCCCTGGCGGACCACTGCGCTACCCAGTGTGCTCCAGCCTGAGAACGTACCAGATTCAAAACTGCCGTTAAGGAAATCAGCCACGGACCTGTCCTGCCCATTTGTCAAGAGTTTAATCGATGAAGCCTGATCTAGCAGCCTGGCCTAGACGGCTTGGATCACGCTGAGGCAATCCCCTTGGGTCGATTGCTGCAACAGGGCAGCCCAAAAATGCAATCATGGCGCCCCGTTGCGGTAGGCGTAGCGGTGCGCGTCCTTGTGCAGCTGCATATCCCGCGGCCAGTGCCACTCCTTCTCAATGCTCCACCGCTGCCCGATCAGGCGCAGCAACGCTTCTTGAACTGTGCGCAGGCTGGTAAGAAACAGATGGCGTGTGGCGCCGCCCTTGGAACCCCCTAGCAAACTCTGCTCTTGCCGCCGACGCCCGTGAAGTGGTTGCCAGAGCATCACCTGGTGGTCTTCCTACTAGATCTGGCCGCTGAGCTGGATCTTGAGCAGATCCACGCCGACTACCGGTAGATGGATCCCGGGGGGAGAAGGCCTGCTGGGAAGACGCCGCCTTCCGTCACCGTCACCTGGCTGCCCTGGCCGGGCTGTGCGTTCAGGTGCTGAGGCTCTGCCAGAAAGCAAAGGCCATGAGCCACGAGCGGGCTACTGCGCAGGGCCGAAATCATCGAGGCCCTGAAGGACGGGCGCTAAGCCAAGGGCAAAGGCTGAGCTGGAAGTGGAAGCAGCTGCCGCCAGGGCCCATGAAAGGGAAGAACAGGCCCCTGCTGCTCAGCAGGATGATAAGGAGACCGAGGCGAATAGCGACGAAAAGCAGCCGTTGTGCCGGCAAACGAGCAGATGATGCCCAGAAGATTGCCCATGAAAGCGATCCACTGGAGATTCCACACGGCCAGCTCCCCACGGATGCAGCCGGAAAGCCAGAACCCCAGGCCCAGCGCAATTTCACTGATCCCGACAGCTACATCCACAAAGAGGCAGACGGCTGGATTCAGGGCCACAACACCAAGGCCGACGTCGATGGAGAGCACCAGGTGATCCCTAACAAAAGGGTCTCGGGGGTTTTGATCACCAGCATCTGGAGGCCAAGCACTGGCAGGAACTGCGGGTGCTCTCCCGCAGCCACACCTGGCTGTTGCAGGCAGAGAAACTGCAGCTTTTTGGCCCCAGCGGGGTGAGCAAGACCCACCTGGCCATTGCCATCACGATGGCGATGATGGAGCAGGACCAGGCCTGCCGCTTCTTCCCGGCCACGGCCCTGGTGCAGCTGTTGCAGAAGGCCAAGGCCAGCGACGAGCTGCCGGCCCTGATCCAAAAGCTGGACAGCTACGCCCTCCCTGCTGGTGATCGACGACATCTCCTACGTGCGCCGGAGCGTGCTGGAGACCTCGGTGCTGTTTGAGCTGATCTGCCACAGCTACGAGCGATGCTCACTGCTGGTGACCTCCAACCAGCCATTCCGCGAATTGGACGAGATCCTCCCGAGCGGATCGATGCCTGTGGCAGCGGTGGACCAGCTGGTGCACCACGGCCAAATCGTTGGCATCAGGGCTGAAAGCTACCTACAAAAAGGAGGTGCTGCAAAGGATTCTGGCGATACAGCTGGGCCACCTATGCCATTGAGCGGGCACCATGACCGTCATGATGGAAATATGCGACCGGTGAGGGCTTCAGAGGTGTAACCAAGCGTCAATCAAAATGGGTAACAAATGATTGATGCAAAGCGCCTGTCACCCTGATTGACATCTGACAGAGCGGATCGAGCCAACACCGGCCAGTCGCCGGGTGCCTGAATTCCCGACGCCAGAAAGTGCAGCAACACAAAAGTGGAAACCTGTGAGGGGAGGGGCTGGAGGCCTACATCTCCACAGACAAGCGACACAAAGGGTGAGGCCATCACTGGATCGAGCACCATCAAAAACCCTTGCGTCGTGTGGAAGTCAGCCGCCTGGTTGAGCACGCTTTCCAGATCCGGGGTGCTTAGGAGCTCCATGAGTGCATCTCGCTCAATGGATTGAAGGGTGTCGTGGGTCTTCAAGCCAGGGCTCAGGCATAGACCATGACCTAGACCACGAATGTGTGCTGATCGACCTCGGTCTCCACAGCTGAAGCAATGAGAGTGCTGCTACAGCACACCAACTGGTCCAGCCCGTCTGTGCCACCTGGAATCTGGATGAACAGCCAGGCCTGCAGAACCTGGAAGAAATCGTGCAGATGGGCTCTGCTGAACAGGTAGAGGAAGGTGGGAGCCGAGAGCCAGCAGTTGAAATCCTGGCCCAGCGCCTCCAGATGCCCCTTGGAAGCCCCCTCCAGATCACTGGAGCTGCAGCAACCGCTGAGAATCCCCAGCAAAGCCACCAACAGGAATAACAACTGCAGGTAAGAGACCCTGCGGCGGGAACGACCGTCAGGGATGGCCTTGTGGAAGCTGATCAGATTGCTGAAATCCGCCTGAACGACTGCAGCATCGGGCTTTGGTGCATGGGAACGAGCCATGCCCGCTGGCCAAGGCCAACGCAACCAGGCTCCGCCAGCCCGCCGTGACGGCACTTTTAGGCGGCCCTGGCAGGCAGCATATTGACGCATAGTTGCATGCATGCGCACTTACGCGGTAGGATCTTGAAGTACGTACATGGCCTGTGAAGGAGGAGCCTTAGCGCCTTCTGACTTAGGCCTCACCTCCTCTCAGGTCATGCATAAGTCGTTTTCTCAAGCTGTCGCGCTGCTGGTGCTGCTGTCACCGATCGCAGCAAAGGCCCAGATCCTGCCCAATCCCACTGCTGCCGAGAAGGGAACAACCCAGAACCTATCTATCCAGAATGGCTCTAAATCTTCCCTTGCCTTTGGCACGAACACGGCGTTCGGGGCTTCGCTTTCCACCCAAAGCTCTCCAGGAATGAATTCAGTTATTGAATCCAGATTCGTTCCTTCAACTGCCTCAATTACAAGTAGCATTGGTTCTGGCGATACACCAGGCGTCACACGCGCAACAATCTCGAATTTGAAAGCACAAGGAACTGGCACTGTTCCGATTCCTGGTGGCGACGGTACTCTCACCTCTGATCAGCTTAACTTTGCATCAGGCAATGCCTTGTTAGAGGGCGTGGGGGCCACAGTTGACATCTCGCTTACAGGAGAAGGGGGTTCTAAATTCTCAGCACTTGCAACTCCTAATACCGTTGGATATACCCCTGAGAATTCTTGCAGCCTAGGGACAGGCAATTGCCTTTACTCAGGTGTCGATGGCAAAAAACCTTACGAGGAGCAGCAGTTTGCAAATGGCAACGCTACTGCCACAATCACCTCTAACACAACAGTTGATATTCAGACCAACCAGTTTTCGTCAACATTCGCTCAAAGCTTTTAATATTTCATGATGATCCGTACTCTTCTTGCGCTCATTTCGCTAACAGTTGCTGCGTCTCCCGCATCTGTGTTAGCGCAGGCTCAAGGCCAGACATCAGGAACGACAGGCTCAAAAAGCACCTTCAGTTACTCTATTCAGTCTACTTACGGAGTTACTACATCAGCCAACTCAAATCCCAACTTTATTGTTGACAACGAAGCCGTCTTACTGTTGAAGCAAGGCAGTTTCGTGACCAACAAGTTCGGCGATGATTCAGGTAATGCGAAAGCAGTATTTTTAGCAACACCAACAGGCAGCGGAGTTGACTTGCAAGGAATAACCGGCAAAAATCTTCTTCTTATTGATGATGGGACCATGTTTCGATCATCAATTCGCTCTGTCGACCCAGAAAATTATAATCCTGAATTTGGAGGCGTTGCCTCTGGGTCAGCAATGGCAACTCATACATCAACTGTAGTGGTTGAAAAGTCAGAGTCAACGTTCAGTCAATCATTTACGACGAGCTTCTAAACTAATTCCATGAAGTTTATCCCTCTACTGGCTTCACTAGGTAGCTTAATTCTTTTAGTTCCCGAACTAGCCCTTTCTCAACAAACAAATAATAGTTCCACGCTCAACAACCAAGCAGCGCCCTCTGCTTCATCGATCACATCTGGCGGGACAAATATAAACTATCAAACAAATAATTCATTCAATAACGAAAATGGTTTCGCACCAGGAATATTTTGCCGGACACCATCTCTTTATGCAGGCGGAAGTTGGGGCCAAACCAACCAAAGTGCGCTAGATATTGCGAGCAATACAAGCTCAAACGATAACAGCAACTATTCTGCTAACCTTGGACTAGTTGTCCCCTTCGGCTCATCTGTACTAAGGGAATGCGCAGACCTAGCCAAACAGATTACATTAGATCGAAAGATTTCAACCGATCTCTCTCTTATCAGAGCTTGCTCTCAGCTTGAAAAGGAAGGCATTGTCGTTGACCCGGATAGGTTCCCATATCTTGAGAAGTGCGCAAAGGTCGCAAGTTCATCTATTCGCATCTCACAACCGAGACCAGCCTCAATTCCTGCTACTCCCATAATAACGCCGAAAATACCTCGCACTACCAAAAGCTAGATTTAACTCATGCTATTTTGATAGGAACAACAGCAGCATTGATTCTGCTTCATGGTGGTGTTGACACTTTACCATCAAGCCAACTCCTGGTCGCCAGAGAATCTTCTTTCATAATCTATTGTACTTCAAATCATGATGGGACAGGAGATTGTTCTCGTGCTGATACCAGTGAAGGCATCGAATGTGAACTAGTGCCCGGTTCTGTCATTAACTGCACGCAGAATGATGGTATGCCTGTTCAGTGCGTCATGGTTAGCTCTGTTCTTAACGCACAGGCATATTTTTCATGTGCCCCACGAAGGAACGCCGGCGTGAGCGGGAAGAGAATCAATCTTGATAGATTTGATCAGCCTACCACTCCAAGTCTGCCTCCCACAATCACCCCAGAATTACCGGATCCACTAACCCCATTAATCGATCTTTTCGACTAGGATCTGGCCGAACTTAAGATTCTGATGTCAATTCGAATCCATCGAAATACTGCCACCTTCCAGTTCCTCTCGTTTCTTGGAAGCTGTGCCGCAACTGCGGTTTTCCCTCTGCTCTATGTCGTGGCGCCTGCCAGTGCTGCCCCTTGCTACCCCAACGACCCTGATGGAGAGAATCCAGGAAATCTGTGTTTAACGTATCCTGCATCCTTCTCCACAAGTTTTGACACGAGTCCACAATGGTCGCCGCTCCCAAACCGACCAATCAACCAGCCCCCCTTCATCCAGGGTGTGGGCACGGAAGCTTACTATGGCTATCGAGTCAGCAACACCCAGCCGGGCCGTGTTGTGGGAACAACGTCTGGGTATTGGACTAATATCGAAGCCGTGAACGGCTCAACGACGATCACGGACAGTAACGGCCAAAAAATTTCGATCCCATAACCAAGCTTGAGGCCCCTCAAGAATTGTTCGTAGTGGACTGGGATACGAGATACAAAACGTTGGGCGGCTTCCCCAGGCAACCTGCTTGACAAACATGCCCATCAGGGAATAGGGTAATGAAGTCGGCATACGTCGACATGTTCGTTTCCTAACCATGAAAAAGCCACTCGTGCTTGCAGCCCTTCTGGCTGCTGCCCCTTTCGCTTCACTGACTGCTAAGGCAGACCCCCTGTTCAACATCCAGACCCCTTCGGCTGGTAACGTTATCTTCACTGGTAGCGGCACCGCCCAGTTCAACAACTCCCTGAGCACCAACAACAACTTCAACGTTGGTTCTTCCACCAACCTCGGCGTTAACGCCTCCGCATCCAGCACTTCTGACTACACCGCGCAAGGTGCAGCCCAGCTCGATCTCGCCGGCACCAGCCGTCTGCAGCAGACGATCGGCACGGCAACCAGCGCCTTCAATGCGAGCAGCTTGATTGAAGCAGCCAGCTCAGCAGCAACCACGGCTGCAAACTCAAGCTCCTTTGGTGTTCAGTGGACTGCAGAATGGTCCCACAACAATGGCTATGACACGACCGAAACAGCTGAAGCCCAAGCAGCTTGGAAGGTAGGCTGGGAGAATCAGTACAGCCAAACCTTCGCTGCCGCCACATCTTCGTCTCAAGAGTCCAGCGTAGACAAGAATTCCACCGGTACCATCTCGGCTGAATTCTCCACCAAGGACACGGGCAGCACCGCCGGTCAAGTCGCCGCTAACCAGGCGTCCTTCGCCAGTGGCGCCAAGGCTGCAGCTGACGTCGCCTATGGCTCTTCCTATGAAGAAGGCGGTCGTTACTCATCTGCAGTCGAGTGGAAAGCTGCTTGGGAAGCTGGCTATAAGAACAGCTACTCTTCTGCTGTTAGCCAGGCCTCTGCTTCTGCTGCCCGTGACAGCGAAAGCAGCGTGACTGTGACCGGCATTGGTGTAATTGCTGATGTTAATGCAGCAGCCACTTCCAATTTCACAGCACAAGCCTCGAAAGATGCCCCCAATTCTGGTGGTAATGGCAACGCTCAAGCCAGCTCCGGCGCCCAATTGGCTACGTCGTCCTTCGCTACCCAGAGCAACAGCACCAGCGCCTCGGCCTTCGCCCAAGCCTTTGCTGCATCTGCTGATTCAGGCACCTGAAACTAACTCTGTCAACTTTACCTCTAACGTAGCTTAGATTTGAAGGCGAGAGCTTAGCTCTCGCCTTTTTTCTTATTTGCTAGTCTATGAAGATTGTCCTGTTAAAAGGCATTGAAGGCTTTGGTGACCGACTTCAATGCCTTCTCCAAGCAATCGGCTATGCCAAAGCCACTGAGCGTATTCTTGTAGTGGATTGGCGCGATAGCCATTGGACCCATGATCAAAGCCTCGAATTTGAGCATTATTTTCGCATCGAAGGGCTCAAGACCCTAAGCTTTAGTGAATTCGTTAATGAAGTCCAAGCACACTCCGCATATGCGAGTGATGATCTCATCGTAGTTCCAGAAGCCTGGAATAATCATTTAGTTAATCCAGATTACGAGACTTTTATTCGTGACCCTGACTACGCACTGCCAGGCAATGGTGGCTGCCTAGAGCGAATTATTGAAGGTAATGAGCCTGATTTTGAGAATCCGATTGTGGTCTACCCAGGCATCGGTCCGCGCACATTCAAATGCCATAATGCCCTTCACCTTAGGCCAGCACCGATTATTTTTGAAGCTCTAAAAGCCTGCGTAGACGAGTATGATTTGAGTTCTTTCCAGTACGATATTATTCACCTCAGAGGCGGCACTAAAAGTTGGGCGGGAGGCTCGATTTCTGAGGCCAGTCCTAACTATGAAAAGCACATACAGTGGGAATCAGCCCACCGCTACATGCAAGAGATCTTTGATGTGCTGCAACAGCTCAGGCAAGGATCCATGCCGTGTCCTCTTTATATCCTCACTGATACTCCCTCTTTGGCGAAGCAATGGATGCGTTATTTTGGTGAAGCTACGCTGATCTGCAATCGCGCCCATGGTTTGATGGGAAACACGGGCATACATAAAATTCGCAAACAATCGTTATCTAATGCAAACATGCCTGAATCTACTACTGGAGGCTCTCCGCCTATCACCAAGGAGCTGCTCAATGTGGAAGCTATCCGGGACTTCATATTAATGAATAATGCACGCCACTTGGTTGGGGATGGAATTTCGATATTTTCCTATTTAGCATACGGATTGAAATCCAATAATGTCATTTTGGCTAATCTCCCTGCACCTCATTCTACTCCGCAAGCATCACAACATGGCGCGAATAGCCACACCCGCTGGCGCTTTTAAGACTCAACCGTCATCGTCTGAGATACCAATGCATCTCACAGTCGCCACAAACTACGCCTAAAACTGAACTCATCTATCTGCTTTGCCAACAGCAGCCAAACATCTGACAGGGAAGTTGTCTCTGGATCATTCAGGAGCTCCATGATTGTGCGGGTGATTGAGTCACTGCTAGCTCAGAGCAGCGTGGATTAGGCAGTGGCACAGCTGAGATGGCTTAAAAATCCAGTGCCGTGATCGCAGATTTGGGGTATTGATAGGAATTCTAATCTGTAAGCGTGGCGGTTTTAACGCCGCTAGCAGCTGTTAATAACAGGAACTTCAGCCCGATCCTGCCTGTGTCTATTCCCTGGTTAGTATCATAATCTGGTGGCGATACAGGGTCAAATAAAAGCTACTAGAATATCTTATGCATACGCTGCCGCAATCAAATCAGCCTATCCGCCTCGCTGAACAATAACCCCAACATTTGTTGGAAGCCGGGCTGTACCGTCAAGCCCAACGGTGAGGAGAAAACTAGGTTGATGTGAAACCAAACGTCACAGAATGCCTGGTCCAGTTGGGTTGGTGCTAGCGATGCTTAAAGGTTGGGATGGGGGCCGTGCAGCACTGGGTTGGGCCCCGGCTTTCGTCCGCTCTATCACCAGATACTCGCTTACCTAGTATTCGATTTGGGCTTCTCGCGCCCACACGCATCCTTGGGTGTTGGTGTGAAAGTCGCGAGCAAGGAAAACCCGACTAAACGAGGCTCTCATCAGCAGCATCTGATAGACCCTTGGCAGGATCTGGATGTTCTGATAAGATGGGATGAATAAATTTTCTTGTGGAAAAATGTCCACATACCACAAGCTGGCTCAGGCAGCCATTGTAGGAGCCGCATTCGTAGGTGGTTGCGTGCCTCAGGATCGTACGATTCAAAGCGGTGTTCCTAGTCACCAAGAGACATCGTCAGCTCAAGTCGCACCCACAATTAAACCTGAAGCAAACTCTACCTTAAGTTCAAGAAAGCCTCTTCTGCCAAAGAGTTCGCCCGTAGCTCCATCTGCTCTAAATTCTGCAATTGAAAGCGCGGGCATTGCTCCGTCTCAATACAAAAAGCCACTCAGCGAGAATTCTTGCGGCCAAAGATGCTCTGATTCGCTATCGCAAGCTTCTACCACTATTGCACCTGCAGAATCAAAATCAGCACCAGAGCAAGATGAGAGATCGCAAGCCCTACCGACCATGCAAGTCGGAGATCAGCTAAGCGAGCAGCAGCGTCTGGCCGAGGCCAAGCGTGTCGCCCTTGAGCAGCAGCTCGAAGAGGAGCGCATCGCCACTGAGCCCCAGGCTGAAACCCAGCGGCTGGCCGCAGCGCGGCTCGAGCAGCAGCGTCTAGCCGAGGCCGAGCGTGTCGCCCTTGAGCAGCAGCTCGAAGAGGAGCGCATCGACACAGAGCGCCAGGCTGAAACCCAGCGGCTGGCCGCAGCGCGGCTCGAGCAGCAGCGTCTAGCCGAGGCCAAGCGTGTCGCCCTCGAGCAGCAGCTCGAAGAGGAGCGCATCGCCACTGAGCCCCAGGCTGAAACCCAGCGGCTGGCAGCAGCGCGGCTCGAGCAGCAGCGTCTAGCCGAGGCCAAGCGTGTCGCCCTCGAGCAGGAGCGCATCGACACAGAGCGCCAGGCTGAAACCCAGCGGCTGGCCGCAGCGCAGCTCGAGCAGCAGCGTCTAGCCGAGGCCAAGCGTGTCGCCCTCGAGCAGCAGCTCCAGCAGGAGCGCATCGCCACTGAGCGCCAGGCTGAAACCCAGCGGCTGGCCGCAGCGCAGCTCGAGCAGCAGCGTCTAGCCGAGGCCAAGCGTGTCGCCCTCGAGCAGGAGCGCATCGACACAGAGCGCCAGGCTGAAACCCAGCGGCTGGCAGCAGCGCAGCTCAAGCAGCAGCGTCTAGCCGAGGCCAAGCGTGTCGCCCTCGAGCAGCAGCTCGAACAGGAGCGCATCGCCACAGAGCGCCAGGCAGCCGCGCAGCGGCTTGCCACAGCGCAGCTCGAGCAGCAGCGTCTAGCCGAGGCCAAGCGTGTCGCCCTCGAGCAGGAGCGCATCGACACAGAGCGCCAGGCTGAAACCCAGCGGCTGGCCGCAGCGCAGCTCGAGCAGCAGCGTCTAACCGAGGCCAAGCGTGTCGCCCTCGAGCAGCAGCTCGAACAGGAGCGCATCGCCACAGAGCGCCAGGCAGCCGCGCAGCGGCTGGCCACAGCGCAGCTCGAACAGCAGCGTCTAGCCGAGGCCAAGCGTGTCGCCCTCGAGCAGCAGCTCGAAGAGGAGCGCATCGCCACTGAGCGCCAGGCTGCAACCCAGCGGCTGGCCGCAGCGCAGCTCGAGCAGCAGCGTCTAGCCGAGGCCAAGCGTGTCGCCCTCGAGCAGCAGCTCGAACAGGAGCGCATCGCCACAGAGCGCCAGGCTGAAACCCAGCGGCTGGCCGCAGCGCGGCTCGAGCAGCAGCGTCTAGCCGAGGCCGAGCGTGCCACCCTCGAGCAGGAGCGCATCGCCACAGAGCGCCAGGCAGCCGCGCAGCGGCTGGCCGCAGCGCAGCTCGAGCAGCAGCGTCTAGCCGAGGCCAAGCGTGTCGCCCTCGAGCAGCAGCTCGAACAGGAGCGCATCGCCACAGAGCGCCAGGCTGAAACCCAGCGGCTGGAGCAAAAGCGTCTAGCCGAGGCCGAGCGTGTCGCCCTCGAGCAACAACTTCTCGTTGCATCGAAAAGACAGAATGAGCTGGCACACTTACAGCAGCTAGCTGCACAGCAGAAACGGTCAATTGCGGCCAAGATTGAAGATGTGAAAACTCAGATCAGGTCGGGCTTACAAAAAGGCTCCACTGCTTCCCAGACTGGAAATCAGCCAAAGATCTCTTTACCGGCTGAGACCAGTGGGAATGAAATACATTCATCGTCCCCAGTCATTGCCATCCAAGGAACGACAGGCGTCAGAAAGCTTGCGCTTGGAAGACTTCCTCTTGACAATGCCTCAGATGTCTCGCTTGATCGTTTAATCGCTCCTGCAACCCTGAGCCCTGACCCGGAAGCTTCAAACAATAATTCCTCAAGTACCACAGCAAACCTATTTCTCCTCAAGGGAGAATTCAGGCAAGCTGCAAAGGAGTTTACGCTCGCCATGGCTACTAGGCCTGAGGATTCTCTTCTCTTTACTGGTCGTGCCAAGTCTCGGCTCATGGGTGGCGATGTTAAGGGAGCCGGCGATGATCTGGATCGAGCAATCCAGTTGAATCCTTCCGATCCCGGCAATTTTCTGGCAAGATCCCAAGTTAAGGATTTACTGGGCGATAAGCAAATGGCTCTGCTAGACCTTGACCGTGCTATCGAATTGAATCCTAAGTTTGAAGCAGCACTTCTGAAGAGAGGCGCGATGCGTGCTGAGCTCGGCGACAAGGAGAGTGCCGTTAAGGACTACGGGCAGGTCATTGCATATAATCCTGCCAACACCGAGGCTCTCTACGTGCGAGCGGTGCTGAAAGAGGAGTCAGGTTACAAAGCGGATGCAGTTGCAGACCTTTCAAGAATTATTGAAGTGCTACCAAGACACGCAGCAGCTTACTACAGGCGTGCCAGGCTCAGGGATGATCAAGGCGACCCCAAAGGCGCCATTTCCGATTACGATGCATCACTAGCGATCAATTCATCACAGTCAAATGTCTACAATAATCGCGGCCTAGCCAAATCAGCGCTCAACGATCTCCAGTCAGCCATAAGGGACTTTGAAAAAGCAGTAGAACTCAGACCAACCTATTCAGCTGCGCACAACAACCTTGGTGCAGCTAGATACAAAGCCAAAGATCTTACTGGCGCAATTGCGTCTTACTCAAGGGCTATTGAGCTCAATCCTAGCTATGCATCAGCTTACGCAAACCGGGGAATAGCGCTTGAAGCAGTGGGCAATATCCCATCAGCCTGTCGCGATTGGCGCAAAGCTGCATCCCTCGGAGATGCTGATGCTTTTGCATGGGCTGGAGCACAATGCTCTCGTTGAGCAAATTAGGATACTTGCAATTTTAAATGCCTTGAAGATGACAAATTTAAACGCAGAGGGTGCGACAAGTAGTGCCAAGAAAGGCATTGACCATGCTTTAAATCTGAGCCGCTTGTCGCAATGCTTTGACAGAAAGAAATCGCTATTTTGCTGACTCAACAAAGCGCGTACACTGCTTAGCATGCCAAGCTCGTGATTCAGCCGAACCCATAGCAGCCGCCAGCTTCCAATCAGTACAAGCCCCCTTGATATCACCCAGCAGTTCTTTAGCGATACCGCGGTTTTGATAGGCTTCTGTATACTTTGGATTTACTCTTATTGCCGAATTGAAATCTGCTAGTGCAGCCCGAGAATTTCCCATGGCTCCAAAAGCAACGCCACGATTCAAGTAAGCTACCGCAAAGCTTTTATCTACTTCAATAGCGCGATCAAAATCTTTGATGGCACCTTTCATATCACCCAAACCACCCTTGATCAGACCCCTGTTGGAATATGCAGAGACGTAACGCGGATCAAGCTCGATAGCCTTGCTATATGATGAGAGAGCATCAGACTTCAGGCCAATATCCTGCTGTGAGCGTCCAAGAAGAAAGTAGGCTTCGGCTACATTGCTATTCAGCTCGATGGCCCTGCGTGCATCCAGTAGCGCCTGTTCGGGCTGTCCGCGATTGAGTTTTAATCGTCCCTGCTTAATGATTTCGGAAATGGATGGGGACGGTGGCCCAGCGATTGCTTTGTAAGCGCCCCCAATCATGACGGTGCAGGCGGTCGCTACCAAGGGTAAAATCTGCCACGCTAAGAAACTCAGCATAAGAATGGATCGCTTCTGCTGCAAGGATCGGCTTGACGCAAGCTTTGGAAAGTCGATCAAAGACATGCTCAACAGTGTAACTATTTGGATTTTAACAGCCCGCGTCCCTTTAAGTGGTGTCAAATCGAGGCACGATTACCCTAATCTGAGAGCGATTAGGGGCGGATGCCCCCCCTTGTCATTCGCGAGGCGGATTTATACATCATTGTTTTACGATTAACCCAGACGACTGACTGCCAAGGCGTTCGCCTGGATTGGTTCGGAGTTGCTGACATTACCTGATTCTCTGCTGCTGATGTATGAGCTTTTCCTCGATCTACCATTGCTTGTAGTGCTCTAACTGTACCTCACCAACCTGACGCACGCTCGGGGTGTCGCTGGAGAAGCATCTTCAGCTTACGTTTGAGGATTTCTTGTTTCCGTTTGGCGGCAAGACCTCAGCAGAGAATCGGTTGAATCCCAGCAATCAGATTTAGCGGGCAGCCAGCCCACAGCATCCTCCCTCTGCTGGTCCGTAAGTCGCCGGCGGGCGAGGATTGGGTTGACCGTAGTGGTCATCAAGCCTCAGTCTCGTGATCATGGTGTTTCTCCTATCGAATGTCCACCAAACCGGGGAAACACCAGACTTACCGCGAAGAACGAACATGTGAAGTTTAACAACCAACCGCGAGAAAAAATACCAGCATCCTCGCTGCGAATCTGGGACTCAGCTGGCCCCGGCTCCCCATTCGGAAGTACAATCTACGAGAGCAGAGGTGGCGCCAGCATGGAACCACCTGCAAAGCTCAACATTTCCTGTCGTGAAAGAGCAAGAAGGTCACCATCAAAACCATTTCTCAGGAGGCTTCGGGCGGAAGATAGATAGTTCATCATCCAGTTCTGGGAGGCTGCGTAAAGGTCAATACCAGCTTCACAATCAACATGTTGAACCGCTTCCTCGCAAAGGTCTTGAACTAAAAGCTGAGCCTATTTTGCGTCTATTGGCCCAAGCTCAGTCTCCTTGTCCCGAAGTCTTCAGAGATTTGGGCAACATCTACGAACGGCAGAATGACCCTAGCGAGGCTGAGCGTTGGTATCAACGTTGGCTTTGCACTACCCCATCCCAGGCTCATGAAAGACTGGCGCAGGCCCTTAAAGCCGAACAATTTTCTTGGCTAGATCTTGCACTTCAGCGATATCTAGATGTTCTTGAACTTGAGCCCACTCAGCCAGAAGCACTTCGCCGAGCAAGCTCGCTTTTGCTGGAGCGGACTCGTTTCGCGGATGCGATGCCGATACTTCTCAATAGACTTCAACAAGAAACGCACACTGCTGAGCTTCTGATCCAGGCCAGTTGGTGTTCATTTGAACTTGGATCTGTTGATGATGCTGTTCGCTTAGCCAATATGGCTAGCCCCGGGAATCCAGACAACCCAATTATTCTAACTATTCAGGCTTATGAATGCCAACGTAGAGGCAGGATAGAGAAGGCATTGGATCTTGCTCAGCGGGCCCTTTCTCGGGCCGTGGCAACCTCTCAATGGAATTTGATAAACAGGCTTTTAGCAAGGCTATTCTTTCAACAGGGATTATTAGAGTCGTCCCAAGAGTGCCTCGAAGTGGCGAAGAAGGCGGAGCCATTTCGCGCAGAGATTCATAGGCTACTAGGAGAAATCCTGCTTTTGCAGAATCGCCTGCATGAGGGATTCATCGAATATCAATGGCAACCTCCTACGACCAGTCCTTCCACTACAACAGTTTCTAAACATGGGCCCTCCCGAAATATTGCACTAATTTCTGGTTGCACGCTTGGAGACACCCTTCTGTTTTCGCGTTACGCAATATGGCTTAAAGAATTCAAAAAGATGAACGTAAGGCTGTTTGTGCCCCCTCCTCTCCTCGCACTTCTACGCATATCCCTGGGAGACAGACTCCCAGTACAAATGATGCAAGATCTTAAGCATGACTCAAAGCAGGACGAGGTAGTGTTGCCAATGCTCTCTGCCCCCGCAGTTTATGGTACTTGTCAAGAGTTTCCGGAGCTGGCTCATCCGCACTTACGTGCAGATAACGAGCTAATCGAACACTGGCGCCAGCTGCTTAATATCAAACATGGTGAGCAACTTATTGGTATCAACTGGTGCGGATCTCCCCTTACTGCAATCACGGAATACCATAAATCAGATATTCCCTTAGATGCCTTTGCTCCCTTGGCGGCGTTGCCAAAAACCCGTTTATTGTCCCTGCAAAAAGGATTTGGTACCAGACAGTTATTGACATGCAGTTTTCGTGACAGCTTTATTAACCAACAACAAGAAATTACTGCTGAGATGCGCTTTGAGCATACAGCCGCAATCATGAGCCTCTGTGATTATGTGGTTACCGATGACAGCGGTCCAGCGCATCTTTCAGGCTGCCTTGGCGTGCCTACTATCGTTATGTTGGCCCCATTGTGCAATTGGCGATGGGGAGCATCTGGAGGAAATTCACCCTGGTACCAGCGCACAGTGTTGCTTCGGCGCAATGTTGATCAGGACTGGCTGGAACTTGCTGCTGAGGCCAGCAGAATTATTCAGGCTCATTGATAATCTAGCTTGCTTGCTTGCGCCCCAGGGCTGATTCAAAGTCTGTCACAGGCGTCCTTGCAGGGGCTGTCAGCATGGGTTGAGGTCGGCGGAATCGCCCCCTCCTTGTGCTTGAAAGCGTCTCCACCGCAACCGATCTCGACCTGATCACCTATCTGAGGTCGATCCCCGATGCGCGGATGCGGCGCGGGGTTCGGTTTCCGGCCTGGTATCTGCTGCTGGTGCCCGTGCTCGGAATCCTGAGCGGCTGCCAGAGCTTGCGGGACCTGGAGCGTTTCGCCATCCGCCACCACACCGTGCTCACCGAGGCACTCGGCCTGGAGCTGCGTCGGCCGCCATCAGATTCCTCGTCCTCTACTTCTTCCAACAGGTGGACGTGGCGGCACTGTGCGCTGCGATTCGTGACTGGACAATCGCCCAGATCCCTGGTTGCACTAGTGATCTTGACCAGCTGGTGTGTGACGGCAAAGCCTTGGAGGGTCGATCGTGCCCACAGCCGGCGGCGGTTCCGCGTTCATTGCCCAGGTCACGCTGTATTCGGCTGCCCTCGGTGTGGCGATCAGCCAGGCCTGCTACGCCACTGGCGAAAATCACGAGCGGGCGGTGCTGCGGCAGTTGCTCGGCGAGCTGGATCTGGGCGGCGTGCTGATCCAGGCGGACGCGCTCCATACCCAGCGCCCGTTTTTCGGCAACTCCAGGAGCAGGGGGCCGACTTCCTCTTGACCGTCAAGGGCAACTAGAAGACGTTGCATCGTCAGATCCGATCTCAGTTCCAGGGAAAGCGTCACATCCCTTTTGTGGCAACGGATCACGAGATCGGCCACGGTCGCAACATCACCTGGACGCTGCGTGCCAAACAGGCTCCAGAGCACATCCGTGAGGCCTGGATTGGCACCAGCTGGATCGTGGAGATGACCGCCGATGGCACCCGTGACGGCAAGCCCTTTCAGGCGACCCACCTGTTCCTCACCAGCCTGCGCACAACGCCAGAAGCCCTGCTGCAACTGGTACGAGACCGCTGGAGTATCGAGGGCTGGCACTGGATCCGTGACACCCAACTCCATGAGGACGCCCACCGCTACCGGGGCAATGGCGCCGGCGTGATGGCCACGCTGCGCACCGCGGCCTTGAACCTGTTGCGCCTGGCCGGGTTCCGGTCGATTCGGGCCGGCCTACAGGCCGTAATGCACGACATCACAGCGTTGCTGGCGATGGCGCGGCGAAAACCGCAGCCCGATGCTTGCTGAGACTTTGAATCAGCCCTGGCTTGCGCCCTGACGTTGGCAACAACGCTCGACGCCAAGGCTTTAATGCCTATTTGCGAAGCATGTGACGAAGTCATTGCGGTGCCACCCCCATCTAGGCTATAATTGGATTAGTTCGGATCCTAACAACATAAGGTGGCCACTCTCTCCGGAAACTGGTATTCGAAGAATGGAACCAATCTGGCTGATGGTGCTGTTCTTAAGCGCACAAATATTGACAAGAACGATCGCATTCGCATTGACAATTTAGGACTCGTTTTCTATGATATAGATGGCGACTGGCTACTGGGTACTGAAGACATCCTGATTGGGAGTCTTGTGTATACTAGCTCCTTGGCTAAGACGTCAGGCGTTTTCAACCAAGACCCTGATAATCCATCATCCTTCTTTTTCGGAGCAGACACTGCTGATCAACCAAGGGGACTACTTGTAATTTTTAATGAGAAATTTCTTAAGGGACTGTCGCTTGATCCACCCCCACCTGTCATTCCTCAACCCGTAAAACCCGCCGCCTCCGTGATCAAGTCCAGTCTTGAAGCCACGGTAAAATCTCAGGCTGATATTCGCGATTATATCTCAAACAACCTTACACCAGCTGAGACCGTATCCTCAAGCATTGCATCTGTTGAGTTGAAGCAGGATTCGCCGCCTAATGTTGTTCTCATGGGATCGGCTGACCTTGGAGTTTCTGGAAACGCTGCCGAAAACGTTTTAGTTGGCAACGATGGTAGCAATACTCTTGACGGCGGACTTGGAAATGATATCATGTTGGGGGGCAAAGGCGATGATTTTTACTATATAGATTCTCCCGATGATGCTGTCATCGAGCTAAGGGCTGAGGGTCGAGATACTGTCATCACAGGCATTTCCTATGCACTCCCGGATCAAGTTGAAAACCTGGTCCTTGTGGGGTCTGCTACCAGGGGTTCTGGCAATGGTATGGACAATGTAATTACTGGAAATGATTTAGTAAATTACCTCTACGGCCTTGGTGGCAATGATGTTCTTGATGGACAAGGTGGGGGCGATTTCCTGGTAGGCGGCTTTGGCAACGATACATACATCATTGATTCACTTGAAGATAGCATTGAAGAGCGCTTCAACGCAGGAGATGATACAGCACGAATTCGCATTAAAGGCCTAGGCTTGTATAAATTGCCTAAGCATGTAGAGGCTGCCGTACTTGAAGATGGTATCTCTTTTTCTGTCAATGGAAATGAACTTCCCAACAGTATCCTTGGCAATTCTCTAAATAATACGCTTTTGGGCTTGATGGGTGATGATTACCTGTCAGGGCTTGAGGGTTCGGACCTACTTATTGGTGGCTTAGGAAACGATTTTATCGATGGCGGCCTTGGGGATGATCTTCTCGAAGGAGGGCTGGGTAACGACCACTATGTGGTTGACAGCGGTTCAGATTCTGTGGTTGAGCTTATTGCTCAAGGCCAAGATCTAGTTCGGGCCACAAGTGATTACTTACTGCCTGCCAATGTTGAGACTCTTCTCCTCGCTGGCGTCGCCAATATATCGGGAATGGGCAATAGTTTAAATAATCTTATTCAAGGCAATAAAGGCAATAACGTCCTCGATGGCGGCGGGGGCGTAGATACCTTGATCGGCAGTTCCGGTTCTGACATGTTTGTCTTTTCTACTCTATCCTCATTCTCGGTTTCCAGGGCTGATCGCATATCTGATTTCACTTCCGGAGAAGATACGATTAGAATTGGTGCTAAATCCCTTGGCGTTGAGTCGACTAATGGCTTTACATTTGCCGCCGTCCAAGGTTTCTCGGCATTGACCACAGCCTTACGCACGCCGACTTCTATTGTTTACGATTCTAGTACCGGCTATCTCTATTGGAACCAAAATGAAAGTCTTGCCGGCTCTGGAGAGGGTGGTATTTTTGCTGTCATTAATAAGGATAAAAATCCGGCATTAGTAGCGAATGGGGATGTGAGCTTCTTTTGAGCACGCGAGCCCCAGCACTTTCCGGCTGAAGTACGAATGCCTGGTCGTTATCGTCTCACAGATCTCAAGAGTTTAGCTAGCTAGGGCCTCCTGTTAAAGTCAAAACCAGCATTCAGCAGGTAATAAACTGTCACTCCGGTTTGCCGCTGAATGATCTTCGGGCTGAGGCTGATTAAGGGCTTTGGCCCGGCTTACTCGTGGGACTTCAATATCTCGAAGAGGTCCTCGATCACTCCATCCTTGAGCAGTCTCACCCTGAACAAGCGAGTTTACAGCATAGTGAATGCTGTTCATTACGCCATGCCCGACAAACTCCTCAAAAGAGGGCCTACTGTTCAACTGAAATCAAGCTCTTTATCGCTGAGAACAAAAGCTACTGAAGAATGAGAATCTTGAACAGAATCAGCGAATCAATCCGTTTGTGCCCTGTATTGCTCTTGCGCTCACGTACATATCCTTTGCCAAGGAGCAGACGGAACGATTCTCACTAACCAGATCGGAGAGAGTTTGAGTACAAGCTGCTGATCCTCAATCTTTGCGAACCAATGCCGTACATCCAAGAAGCCTGGCTACACCCATGGCTGACTTATGTATTTTCCAACCAATAACAATCAGGCGAGCATGCCAGAGTTAGCTAACTTGTTAATTCAATGATGCACCACCATTAGAATATTCACTATGAGATCAGAACGTAGCCGAGAAACGCTAGTACTAGTTGCACGAAGCCATAAGCAAGGTCATTAACACCACCCATACAAATGAAGACCATCATTACATCCGATCAAATCAGCCCATCGGAGCAAGGCAGAAGACACCCAAAAGTCGATCCAAGACTTAGGGAATTGAAAAACCTTAAAAAAGATTAAGGCAAATACAAGGCCGCTAATCAAATCTCTAGGAGGGATAGCCAAGATGGATCTGTAAACTATGAGCAAGGATCCGAAGATGACGATGACGATGACGATGACGATGAAGAGACGGCGCACTGCTTGCCAAATTTATCCAACTTCCAAACCCCTTGATTATCTGACCAAATGTAGTTGTTGAAGCTTGAGGCAGGCTGAACTGCGGGGAGCGCCATAAATCCAGTGCCCATAACGAAACCCACGCCCACAGCATTTTTTGTTAACGATTGAGAATCCGCTTGAAGCGCCTTAATATTGGCTTGATTGGTGCGGCTCATCTCTTGAAGCTGCAATTGCTCCGTTTCCGATTGTCCATTGACCAACCCACCAACAGACGACTGAGCAAAAGATGAAGAAGCTGCGCCAGCCAGGATGACGGGCACAAACCCGCAACGAAGGAGGCGAACAAAGATATGAGTCATTGGCTTTAAACTACATAATTCCGATCATATTCGATTTCGCGGAACCTGCCAAGTTGGTCGCAAAACTTAATATGCTGTTTGTCTTAGGTTTCCGCAGATGACCGGGTGCAAGGGGCCAGGTCGACTGCAAGGCAGGCATAGGGCCGCCCACTTCTGAGAAGCCTTACGGATGGAGGCGTTTGGCCACTGTGGCTTTCATTCCCCCGTACAGATGCTGCCAGCGGTGGTAAGTCGCCAGAGAAACCTCCAGGGCTCGGCAGACGTCAGCAACAGCTGGTGATAAACACCAATAAAGAAGCCTGGCTTCCAGGACTGGTCAGGGGGTTGGATGTGCTGCCGCTGCACGCCTTTGGCTCTGAACACCTAGCCCTAGTGCGATGGGCAGCGGGAACGGTGTTTCAGACCCACAGCCATCCAGGTGGGGAGGAGATTCTGGTGCTCGCAGGCGTATTCAATGATGAACACGGCACCTATCCGGCTGGCAGCTGGCTGCGCAATCCGCCCGGCAGCGTGCACAGGCCATGGAGCGAAATCGGTTGCACGATCTGGGTTAAAACCGGCCATCTACCGGAGACGATGGCTCCGCAGAGCCCCCAGATGCACGAATCAAAGAGGTGACTTCCTTCCTGAGACCGGGGCAGGCACGCTGCATAACATTGCGGGTTTGATTGCTCACAGTTCAACAGAGATACTTGGCTAGAATGAAACCAGCATGACCGATACGGGTAATAGATTCAAATGAGCCCGTTTCCAGCCCTACCCCTTTGGTTTACATGGGCTTTTTTATCAGCAATTTTTGCTAGTGCTTCTGCCGTACTCGGCAAAGTAGGACTTGAAAACATTGAGGCCGACCTAGCCACCCTTATCCGCACAGTGGTCGTTTCAATATTCTTGCCATTGCTAATCATTGCAACCGGCAAATGGAGCAATCCATTTGAACTATCACAACAGACTTGGGTATTCATAACCCTTTCCGGCATTGCCAGCGGACTGTCTTCGTTCTGCTTTTTTAGGGCATTGAAACAGGGAGATGCATCATTAGTGGTGCCCATTGACCGCCTCAGCTTGTTGTTAGTAGCTCTTATCGGATTCACCTTTCTTGGCGAACGCCCTTCAGCTACTAGCTGGACAGGACTTCTGCTCATCGCCGGAGGAGGATTACTGTTATCGCTAGCCGAATAGATTCCAAAATAGATGATATTACTAACCGTAGCCCATCTTGCGAGCCACCAAACTGCAAAAATTTAATTCATCATTTCCTGATGCCAAAATACGCTGGCAACAGCAAAACCCAAGAGAGTGCCGAGCTACTCTTCAGAGCTTCCCTCAACTTTTCCAAAAACGTTACCCCATACATCGCCCTTAATGTCACCCCAAACGCTTCCCTCTACATTGCCATTAACATTACCTAAAACATGGCGGCCAACATTTGCACCAACATCGCGTCCGACATATCCTTCTACACTTCCTTCAACGTCTCCATGTATATCACCACGAACACTGCCCTGAATGCTACCGGCAACGTCCCCCCAGACATTTGCATTGACTTGGAGAATACGAAGCTTGCCGTCTACAAGCCCAAAAGTGACAAGCTTATTAATTTCCTCGATTTCAGACATTCTCTTAGACACTAAGTGAGTAGTGCAGCATAGACCATGGAGAGGATTGCCAAAACATTATTCACCGTGGCTACGATCCCACTGCAGCGTCAAAGTAGGTTGCTCCACGCAAGCTATTACCAGCGGATGACCAACCAGTTCAGAAGAAACGCAGGCTGATATCAAGCTCCGCAGTAGGGGATAGCGCTCCACCATCGCTGCGTATTCAGGTGAGTTGCGATAGGAGTGCTCAAGAAGCCGGTAGTCCTGATCTGGCTGCATCGCACCAGCTGGAGCGCCGTACAGAATCGACGAAGGCTCTGCTTTATCCAGGTCCGCTTCAGGCTCGATGGGCCTCAGACCCAATTTTTCGGTTGACATGGAGTTAATAAGTGGGAGCGCTCGGGGTTGCTTCATAGCGCTCCTTTACAAAACTGGCGCAGCGCAAAGGCAAATGAGCCTGATGTCAGGGGGATCAAACAGAAGCAGCTGACTCAGTGATTCCGCTGGTGGGGCCATAAGCCTCATTTCTAGGCAGGCAATCCATAGGCCGCGCCATCAGCCGGATCATTTATTCCCAGCTCCAGGCGCCAATCGCTAATGGACCGCTCCCAGCCCTCCTCCCACCGGGCCGCCATCAAGCAGTGGGCCTGATGGCCGATCGCCATGCCGTGAGCCACCGCCTGGGCTAAGTCCTCATAGCGCTGCAGCTGAAGGCGGAAGCTGGCTAGTTGGCCGGCGGTGGTGAGCAGCACATAGGCGGGAAAGCCGATTTGAGCGGCGGTGATCGCCAGCACGCCGCTTTCGCCTGCTGCTGAGGTGCCAAAGCCAGCCACCACATGGTGGATGTCGTGGGTGGTGGCTACCCGTTGGGTGAGCCATTGGGCCTCGCTATCAATCGGGCGCGGCCGGAAAAATTCCGGGTCGTAGTTGAGCCTACGGATCAGCTCGGCGTAGCTGCGGCCCAAGCTCCCCACTGGAAGCTGGATCAGCCGCTCGATGTCGGGCTGCAGCGGCGGATAGCGCTGCTCGAGCATTTCTGCTCCACCAGCCACCGCCTTAAAGCGCCTTATCGAATCGACCATCTGGGGGCTGTCGATCATATTGTCGAGCAGATCGGCTATCGAGTTCAGATCGCCGCCACTGCGACCTATCGCGGCAAGCAGTTTGAGGTTGTTGGCCGCCCGCAGCAGCTCACCAAACCGCGACATAAACCAATCTCAACTGCCTCCAGTATGACTGATACTTTCCACCTTCACGAGCCAGTGGAGGAGCAGTGGACAAAAGGCTCAAGGATTCATACGAACACGAACCGATCGATTATATTCAACATTCGAGATCAGTCCATCTGGTGAGACGATAATCTCCATTTCCAGAGTGGCCGCTTTGCGCTAAGTCGTCCGGCCAGGAGGAACGCCAAGAAGCTGGTAACGATATCCCCTAGAGATGGCCTTGTGGTGGCCTTCGCCATGATCCCTGAGGCGCTCAGGCTCGCTCCCACTCAATCTTCACCACATCTAACGGACCGCGGCCGCCGCGATTCAGCTCAGTGGCGGCTCGCAGGGCAGCTTCGTGGGTATGAAAAAGGAAGGCATCAGAAGTGCTATCAACATCGACGAGTCGCTGATCCTCGCCGGCAATGGCCAGAAATGTGCCATCGCTAAGACGTTTCAGGGCATATCGCTCAGCCTGGGTGCAGTCCATCGGATGGGATGGATCAATCTCGGGAGCCCAAAAATGCATGGCCTCAAGCGCTTGTCCTAATACCTGATCAAGCTAGCCAGGGCTGACGCTGTCGACTACGCCCGGCAGGATCATCTCAAGCACGGCGCCGCCTTCAGCCTGGTTGCTGGCCTGGATCCGTCCGCCGTGGGTAACGGCGATCTGCTGCACGATCGATAAGCCCAGGCCACTGCCGATCCGTTTACTTCGGGCCCGAGATGGATCACCTCGGTAAAAACGTTCAAACATATGGGCTAGGTCTTCTTCGCTAAGCCCGGGTCCCTGATCAGCCACGCTCAGCTGGCACCACTCACCGCGGCGATCAAGGCTTACCCTCACCACCCCACCATCGGGGCTATAGCGCAGGGCGTTATCAAAAAGGTTGAGCAGGGCACGGTGCAGGCGGGAATTGTCGCCGCTCAGCCGCAACTGTGCTGGTGCAAAAAGCTCAAGAGCTATCTGGCGTTGATCTGCCAGCGGCCGCACGCTGGTCCATACCTGCTCCACCAGCTGGGGCAAATCCACCACCATGGCCCGTGAGGCCGTCCCGGGCAGGGTATTTTCGAGGCGGGAAAGCTCAAGTAGGTCGCCCACCAGCTCCTGCAGCCGCAGCAATTCCCTCTGCAACCGCTCCACCAGTCGCGCATTCTGGCTATTTACCTGGGCAGCGAGGCTGTCGCCCACCAGCAGCAGGGCGGTGAGGGGGGTTTTCAATTCATGGGCCACATCACTAACCCAGCGCTCCTGCTGCTCGAGCTGGGCATCAAGGGAGCGGCGGCTCTGCAGTTGCACCACCAACCAGCCATCTCGTCCCGGCACCACCATGGCGTCTAGGTCATGGCCGCCGGAGTGCAATTCCAGCCGCTGGGGCCGATCCTGGCGGCGGGCAATGCGGATGCTGCTGGCTAGGTCTGGATCTGGGCAGACATCACCGAAGGGCTGGCTGAGCAATAGGCGGCCGGCATCAAGCTGCAAGATCCGCTCCGCCCTTGGGTTGATATGGCCGATCAGGCCCTGGCGATCCAGCAGGATCCAGCCAATGGCGGCGGAATCCATCCAGCTCAGCAGCTGCCGGGCTGGGGGCAGGGGGCGGTTCATGCCAGCTCTACGCCGCCAGGAGGCCACTCCAAGGCTGATAAGTGGGCTGGCAAGCAGGCCTAGCCCTATCCCCAGGCTCAACGCGAGCAGCAGCTCAAGGGCTCTAGCCAAAGCGATAACCAAAACCCCGCACCGTAATCAAATGCACCGGGGCTGATGGACTCTCCTCCAACTTCTCCCGCAACCAGCGGATGTGCACATCAACGGTTTTGCTGTCGCCAATGTAGTCGATACCCCAAAGCTGCTCCAGCAGCTGATCGCGGCTCCAGACCCGCCGAGGATTTTGCATAAACAGCTCCAGTAATCGATATTCCTTCGGCGATAGGTTTACCTCCACTCCGTCCCGCGTCACCCGGCATTCGTCCTGGTAGATGCAGAGGTTGGCGTGCTCCAGCACCTTGGCCCGGCTGGTCTGGCTAGATGAGCGCCGCAGCAGGGCCCGGCACCTGGCCACCAGCTCCCGCATGCCAAAGGGTTTGACCAGGTAGTCGTCGGCACCCACCTCCAGCCCCAGCACCCGGTCGGTTTCGGTGTCACGGGCACTCACCACCAGGATCGGCGTTTGGTTGCTGTGTTGTCGTAGCTGCCGGCAAACATCCAGCCCACCCATTCCCGGCAGCATCAAATCCAGCACCACCAGGGAAAATTGTTGGCCATCGGGCGCCCGCTGCAGCATTTGCAGGGCGTCGCGGCCATTGCCACAGGCCTGGACGCTGAACCCCTCCAGCTCTAGGGCTTCGCGAATCGTTTCGCGAATCGTTTCGTCGTCTTCGACTACGAGCAAGGAAGGCTGCATGTCGCCATTCTCGCCGGCCAGCTCAACCCCCCAGAACGTTGCTTTAACCACAGCGGTAACCCTGGCCGCGAACCGTGGTGATCAAGCTCGGTTGGGCGGGATTCTCTTCCAACTTGAGGCGCAGCCAGCGGATATGCACATCCACGGTCTTGGGATCGAGCTCCACGGCTTCGCTTTCTCCCCACACCCGAGCCAGCAGCTCATCGCGACTCCAGATCCGGCGGGGATGCTTCAAAAAGAAGTGAAGTAGTCGAAATTCCCGTGGCGACAGGCTCACCTCGGCACCATCGCGGCACACCCGGTGTTCCTCCACAAGCATGGAAACCCGGCCGCAGCGCAAGGAAAGCGAGCTTTCCGCGCCGAGTTGGTGGCGGCGCACCAGGGCACGGCAGCGGGCCAGGCATTCCGCCAGTCCAAAGGGACTGGGTAGGACGTCATCGGCGCCGTCTTCGAGGCCCCGTACCCGGTCGGTCTCGGAGACTCCAGGGCATAGCAGCAGCACCGGAATCGGCGTGCGGGCCGAGCGCACCTGGCGGCACAGCTGCCGGGCTGTTTCGCCCAGGCTGCCATCCAGCACAAGCAAATCCCAGTTGAAACTTGGCCCCAACTTGGAGTTCGCCTGCTCTGCATCAGTGCAAACGGTTACTTCGTAGCCCTCATCGCCAAGCTTTTGATGCAGGCAGGTGGCTGCGGTGCAGTCGGAGTAAACGAGCAACAGCCGTATGGACGGCTGATTCATCGATGCTGGTTGCGCTGCTGGGGGAGATGGCTCACCACCAGCCGTCGCTGGCTATCGATGTGGAGCCAGCCCTCATCGCGCAGGGAGCCGAGAATCCGGGTCACCGTGACCCGGGTGGTGCTGAGGGTGCTGGCCAACTCCTGGTGGGTGAGCTTCACCTGAAGGCGCAGGCCCTGCTCACAGGGCTGGCCGTAGTCGTTGGCGAGCAACTCAAGGAACCCGCGCACCCGATCTTCGATGCGGCGCAGGCCGAGCAGGGCAAGCAGGGCCTCACTTTGGCGGTAGCGAGAGGCCATGCCCTGAAGCAGGCCCATAGCCAAATTGGGCGAGCGCTGAATTTCTTCGCAGCTGACGCAGAGCAGGTCGCTATCTACCAAGGTGTTGGCCGCATAGGCCTCAACATTGGTGAGGGGATCGCCGAAGGGCTCGTTAGGGCCGGCTAACCCAAGCAGCAACTCATCACCATGGATCGAAATCGCCGTGAGTTTCACCATGCCCCGCACAACCAGCCAAACGCTGCGCTTAAGCAGGGGCACCTGGCTTCCCGCCGCAAGGTGCACCAAACTGCGCTTCTCATAGCTGGTCTCAAGCAGATCGCGGAAGCTATCGCTGCGACCCGGCTGAAGAGAGGGCGTGAACACCATCGAGGAGCAAGCCAGTGGGCTGGGACAACGCTATGGAGCCAGCTGCGCTGCCAAGCAAAGGCTCGGTAGTCCCGGGTTTAAGACCCGGTTAGGGCGGGTGGGGGTGGCGTTGGTGGCCCCAGCAAAGCCCCCCGCAACAGCCAGAGGCTCTCGCCCTGCTGCCAGAAGAGCCAAATCCGATATCCATCTGTTAATGAGCGGCCATGGAGCTCAGCGAGGGCCAGGGGCGCGGCGGCGCTGGGGCTGCTGAGGCGCAGGCTGATGTCTTCGGGCAAGGTGCCCAGGCTCGCTGGTAATTCCTGCTCCTTGCCTCCATCCCATAGGGCTTGAAGGGCACGCTCTTGGCCGGGAAGCAGCCACCACTGGCGCCGCTGCAGGGCCACCAAGGCGGTACCAGCTTCCCTGGGCCGCCCACCCGTGGCCACTTGCCGGGCCAGGCGAAATGCCTCGCTGGGCTGGCGCGGCAGGCCTGCGGAATTGCTTGTAGTTGGCGGCCCGCTAGCCGCGGCAACGGGCTGGCGGCGGCCCTGCTCGCTTTGGGAGTCGCCGGCGAAAGCACCAGCGGGCAGGCTGGAGGGTGGCGGCGGCGGCAGGCCTGCCAGACCTTGCAGCGGAATCGTGGCCAGGGAGCTAGTCGTGCCCAAGCCTGAAGCCGTGCGACTCCAGCGCAGCAGGGTGGCCGTGTCCTCTTCCAGCACGGCCCGGCGAGGGCGGCGGCCATCGCTTCCGGGCTGGGGTAGGGCCATCAGCAGCAGCAACTGGCAAATAAGGGCGGCCAGCAGGGCAGGAGCCCAGCGCCGCACCATCGGCTCAGCCAGCTTTGGGTGTAGGTGCAGGAAGTTGGATTTCAAGGTGCAGTGGCAAGGAATCGAGCTGGCTGAGCAGGCGGCGGACGTCACCCCAGGGGGTGTCGGGATCGGGCACGATCCGCAGGCGATTCGCCCTGCTGCGCAGGGCCGGAGCGGCAAGCAAGCGCCGCAGCTCGGCGGCGGCAATGGGCTGGTTCCAGAGCCTCAGGCCACCGTCGGCAGCGAGGTGCAGGCTGATTACCCCCTGGGCCAACGGGCGCTGCAGCCTCACCTGGGGCAGCAGCAGCAGGCCCAGGGAAAAAGCGCATAGAGCCGTTGCCAGCAGCGCATGGGATGAGGGTTGCAGCAGCCAGGCTTGCTTCACCGCATTCCTCCCGGCCACTCCACCAGCACCGGCAAGCGGGAGTGGTGCTGCAACCAATCGAGAGAGGCGGCCACCTCAGCGCTGGCCAAGCCAGCCGAGGGCTGGAAACGCACAGCCACCACTGCGGGCGGGCGAGCCTGCAGTTGGCGAAGCAGGCCCTCATCCGCTTGGGGGGCACCGTTGAGAATCCAGCGGCCGGATGCGGCGCGGGCCACAACCAACACATCACCGCCGCGAAGGGCGGGCTCGGGGTGCACTCTCAGGTTGGCTTGCTGCACCAGGCTGGGCAGGGCAGCAACTGCCAGCAACACGGTGATGCTGGTTGCCACCAGGGGCACCAAGGCGGTTAAGAGCCCTGGTTGTGCGGCGCTTGGCTGCTGCATCAGGGGTTGGCGCAATGACGCAACTGCCAGCGGCGCAGCCCCTGGTTGAGCAACAGCAACGCCATCGCCACAAAAGTGATCTGCAGACCAAGCAGGGTGGGAAGTAACACGTCGCCGTAGCCGGCCAAGGGAGCGCCGGGCGGCAGCAGCAGCTGGCTTCCTAGTTGCTTCAGCACAGCCATTAAGCCAGCCGTCGTGCCGATCAGGCCCAGCAGCGGAGCCAGCACCACTGCTGCCTGCAGCAAGGGCTCACCCCAAGTCATCTGGTGGTCACAGTCGTCAAGCAACTGAAGGCGCACCTCCGCAGAAGGTGCCTGCGCCAGCGCCGTACGCAGCTGCCGCCACGAGCGGCGACCACGGGCAAACCAGCGCCACCAAAACGCACAGCGATCAAATCCCACGGTGAATACCGCCACCGATAAAATCAGTAGGGGCACAGCTACCGGACCGCAGGCCTTCCACAGAGACAGGAAGGAAGCCATGGCTCTTGCCGAATGGGGTGAGGATATGGAGCGCTCGGGGCCGCCGCCGGTATCGCCCCTGCTTGACATGGGCGCGGCCGCCTGTACGGATTAAAGGGTGATCGACTTAGAGGTTGATCGGCTTAAAGGTTGATCGGCTCCACTCCGCTCACCACCGGCGCCACGGCGCTCAGCTCCAGTTGCGGGTGCTCCTCCGCCAGCTGACCAAGGTTCCAGCTGTTCTTGAACAGCAGCACCGGCCGGTTCCAGGCATCCCGCACCGTCTTGCAATTGAAGATCCGCCCCACCTGCTCCAGCGCTGGCCAGCCGCCGGCCACCCAGCGAGCTACCGCAAAACCGAGCGGTTCAAGCCGCGTCTGCACGCCGTATTCGTGCTCAAGCCGGTATTGCACCACCTCCAGTTGCAGCTGGCCCACCGCCGCCAGGATCGGATCGCGCTTGCTTTCATCTGTGTCGTAAAGGATTTGCACCGCCCCCTCCTCGCGCAGCTCATTGACACCCTTGCGGAAGCTTTTGAACGTCGATGGGTTGGGGTTGCGCAACCAGGCAAAGATCTCCGGCGAGAAGCAAGGAATCCCCTCGTATTCCACCTTCTGGCCCAGATAGAGGGTGTCGCCAATGGCGAACATGCCCGGGTTATTGAGGCCGATCACGTCGCCGGGGTAGGCGTCCTCCACCACCTCCCTGTCCTGGCCGAACAGCTTCTGGGGGCGCGATAGGCGAATGGCCTTGCCCGTGCGGGCGTGCTGCACGGTCATGTCCTTCTCAAACTTGCCGCTGCACACCCGCACAAAGGCCACTCGGTCGCGGTGGCGCGGATCCATGTTGGCCTGCAGCTTGAATACAAAGCCGCTGAAACCGGGGCCGATAGGATCGATCTCACCGGCATTGCTGGCGCGGCCCACCGGCTTCTGGGCCAGCTCCAAAAAGGCATCAAGAAACGGCCGCACGCCGAAGTTGGTCATCGCCGAACCAAAGAAAACAGGGGAGAGCTCACCGGCGTGCACCAGCTCAAGGTCGAGGTCGGCACCAGCCCCCTCCAGCAACTCCAGTTCCTCAAGGGCCTGAGCCAGGAGCTCCGGCTCCACGGCCCCCGTATCGCGGGCTTCCTGCACCGTGAGCAGCTTTTCCTCGCTCTGGCGGCCGCGCTCGGCGCGCTGAAACAGGATCACGTCGTGGCTGCGGCGATCGATCACGCCGCGAAAGCGATCGCCGCTGCCGATCGGCCAGTTCACCGGCCAGCAGGCCAGACCCAGCTCTTGCTCGATCTCATCGAGCAGCTCCAGGGGCTCCCGCCCAGGCCGATCCATCTTGTTGATGAAGGTGAAAATCGGGATGCGCCGCATGCGGCACACCTCAAACAATTTGCGCGTCTGGGGCTCCAAGCCCTTGGCCGCGTCTTCCAGCATCACCGCGTTGTCGGCGGCGGCCAGGGTGCGATAGGTGTCTTCTGAAAAGTCCTGGTGGCCAGGGGTATCCAGCAGGTTGATCGTGCTGCCGCTGTAGTCGAACTGCAACACCGTTGAAGTGATAGAGATGCCGCGCTGCTTCTCGAGCTCCATCCAGTCGGAGGTCACCTTGCGCTGCTCCCCTTTGGCCTTCACGGCCCCGGCCTGCTGGATCGCTCCCCCGTAGAGCAGCAATTTCTCGGTGAGGGTGGTCTTGCCCGCGTCTGGGTGGGAGATGATCGCGAAGTTGCGCCGCCGGGCCACGGCCTCGGCCAGGGCCTGCAGTTCTGGAGTGCTGCTTGTGCTGCTGATCATTAGCTCAGCCTGCCAGGCCGCTTAATTGAGCCGGCCCGACACCTCCAGGTAGCGCTCCTGCCGCGGCGCCACCTGGAGCTGGGCGGCGAGCCCGGCCTGCTCCAGCTGCTGCTGTACCTCCTCTGGGGTGAAGGCCGCATGCAGGGAAGCGCGGTAGTCGTGGCGCAACACCTCCGGGGCGCTCGCCATCTCGGCGGCCACCAGGGTCTCAACTGCCTCGCCGTTATCGGGCCGGCGCAGGTCTTGGACATAAACAAAGGCCCCAGGGGCGCCGAGCTGGGCCACCGTCTGCCAAAGCGCCGCCGGATCATGCAGGTGGTGCAACAGGCTGTTGCTCACCACCGCCGAGAAGTGAGCTTCAAGCTCGCCTGCGGCAGCAAGGGGCAACAGCGCCTGCACAAAGCGCAGCCGAGCCGCCAAATCCGGCGACACTCCGGCCAGGCGCTCGCGCGCCACCGCAAGCATCCGTGGCGCCCCGTCGAGCCCTAAAACCTTTGCAGCAGGCCAACGGCCGGCCAGAAGCAAGCTGATGTTGCCCGGGCCGCAACCCAGATCAAGCAGGGCCGTGCCGGGATCATCACCGCAGAGCTGAGCTAGCCGCTCCACCATCGCCGCATCGGAGGCGGCGAAATCGGCCTGGGCATAGGCCAGCACCTGGCCTGCCTCGTCCATCAGCTCCGGCTCCGGAATGCGCTGCATCGAATTCAAGATTTCCAGATCCATTGTGGCGCAGCCTTGCTGGGCGGCGCACTGTCGCTGGTGTCTACCAGGTGTTGCACACCCCACCTGTGGCGTTATGGTTCGGCTCACCTTCGGGCCGTACTGCCTGTGACGCTCTCAGCCACGCCCCCTACAGCCGCCAGTCAGAACGCCGAAACTGCGGCGGCTGAAAAGGCTTTTGCCGCCGCCAGCGGCAGACCGGCGGGCGAGGCTCTGGACTTTCCAGCTTCCGCTCCTGCTGCCAACCCGGTGTTTTACCGGACCTACAGCCGCAAGACCGAGACCGGCAGGGAAAGCTGGCACCAGGTGGCTGAGCGCAACCTCGGCGGTCTGAGCAAGCTGGGCAACCTCAGCGAGGCGGAGGTTGAGCTGATGCGCCGCATGCAGCAGCAGCAGAAGGCTCTGCCTTCCGGACGCTGGCTGTGGATCGGCGGCACCCAATGGATCGAACAACAGCAAAATTTCTCTGGCGCCTACAACTGCACCTCCACCAACCTGGTGGACTGGGAAGCCTTCGGTCTGATGATGGACCTGGCGATGATGGGCTGCGGCACCGGCGCCATCATCGAGCCGCACCTGATTGGGCGCCTGCCGGCGGTGCGCAACCGGCTCAGCATCGCCGCCGTGACCGATATCGGTGCCACTCCGGCTGGCCAACGCCAGGAGCACACCAGCCACGGCATCGAGGCCAACCGGGTTGCAATCAAGGTGGGTGACACGCGCCGCGGCTGGGTGGACAGCTATCAGCTGCTGCTCAATCTCTGTAGCGACGAGCGCTTTGACCCCACCAGCCCCATCGAAATCAGCGTCGATCTCTCCGACGTGCGGCCCGTGGGCGAAACCCTCAAGGGCTTCGGTGGCATGGCCAATCCGGTGAAACTCAAGGACCTCTACGGCCGCGTAGCCCAGATCCTCAATAAGGCCCAAGGCCGCCAGCTCACCTCGGTTGAGTGCTGCCTGCTGATCGATGAGGCTGCCGTCACGATCGTTGCCGGCAACATCCGCCGCAGCGCCGGCATGCGCCAGTTCTGCGCCGACGACAACTCCGCCGCCGGAGCTAAGGAGAACCTCTGGCAGCAGGACAGCGAGGGCAACTGGAGCATCGATCCGGAAAGGGATTCACTGCGCATGGCCAACCACACCCGGGTCTTCCACAACCGGCCCGACCGGGCCACGGTGCTGGAGGCTGTTGTTAAGCAGTTCCAGAGCGGTGAGGGCGCGATCCAGTTCGCTCCCGAAGCCATCGCCCGCTCCAACGCCGACCTGCTCAGCACCCCAGAGCTGCGCACAGAGTTCATCGGCATCTACTGCGACCAAGGCCGCGAGCAAGCCGGCCGCTGGCTCACCACCCACCACCCCGAGATCAGCGCCGCCGAACTGGAGCATCGCCTGGGCCGCTACGGCCTCAACCCCTGCGGCGAGATCCTCGGCGCCGACTTCCACTGCAATCTGGCTGAAATCCACCTCAACCAGATCGACCCCGCCGATCTGGTGTCCCAGGAGGAGGCCTTCCGTGCCGCCGGCCTGGCCGTGGCCTGCCTGCTAAATCATCGCTTCGAGGTGGAGCGCTACCGCCAGAGCCGCGCCTGGGATCCGATCGTGGGCGTGAGCTTCACCGGCCTATTCGACTTCTTTGTACACGCCTTTGGCACGCCCTGGCTCACCTGGTGGGAAGCGGGGCGGCCCAACACGGCCGAAGGCCTGGCCTTCAAGGCAAAGGAGGCCGAATTCCTCAGCCGCTGGAAACAGATCGTCAACCAGTCGGTGTGGGACTACTGCGATCGCCACGGCCTGCGTCGCCCCAATCGCTGCACCACCGTGCAGCCCGCCGGCACCAAGAGCCTGCTCACCGGCGCCTCACCAGGCTGGCACCCCCCCAAGGCCCAGCGCTTCATCCGTCGCATCACCTTCCGCAAGAACGATCCGGTGGCGCTCGCCTGCATGGACTACGGCTACACAATCGTGCCCTCGCAAAGCGATAAGGACGAACAGGGCCGCCTGCTGGATGATCCGTTTGATCCCCGCTGCACTGAGTGGCTGGTGGAAATCCCCACCGAAGTGAGCTGGGCAAATATCCCCGGTGCCGATGCGGTGGAGATCAACAACTTCTCAGCTCTGGCCCAATTCGACTTTTACATGCAGGTGCAGAAGCACTACACAGCCCACAACACCTCAGCCACGGTGGAGTTCCGCGAAAACGAAATAGAACCACTGGCAGATGCCATTTATCAGGCAATCGATCAAGGCGAGGGCTACATATCCGCAGCCCTGCTGGCCCGCTTTGATGCAAATGCTACTTTCCCGCGGCTGCCATTTGAACCAATCGACCACGCTACCTACCTGCGACTCAACGCTGAGGTGGCCGCCCGGCGCAGCACCACCTGCTTCTTTGAAGCTCTTCAGCGCTACGACCGCGGTGAGCTGGTGGAGGCAGGTCCAGCTGGCTGCGATTCAGACAAGTGCCTACTGCCTTTGGCTAAACCGGGCAACAACTGACCAATTAAGATAAAATTTCGGTGTGGCACTGCCGCACCGACCCTCTGGAGAGGTGGTCGAGTGGTTGATGGCTCTGGTCTTGAAAACCAGCGAAGTGAAAGCTTCCGCGGGTTCGAATCCCGCCCTCTCCGTTCCAATGACATCAGCAGTTCCCAGCCCCGCAAGTGCTTGCAGGGCTGGTCTGGCATCAGTCATGAAGGTGGCTGAAGGGGCGCATTGCTACGGCGGGCTCCGCGCAGGCGCGGTTGAGCTCCCTTTCGAGATTGATTATGCGCTTCTCCCTTAGGCAGTATTTGCAGCCGCCGGTGGTTTGAAGGTGCTTCTCGGGGGTGATCGAAATCTCTTTGACCGGATGCCTATTGCAGCGAATCTTGATAGGGGACTTGTAGCTCCTGTAGAGGATGGCTGCGTAGTCGTATTGATCGCCAAAACGGGATCGGGCCCTTGCCAAAAACAGTTCACGACTGATTGGGTTGCCCATTTCCAGGCCAGATCGGATCAGTGAAGTTGCGGCATATTACGGGGGCTGCCGCCCCAGGCCAATGCGACGGCCCAGACCGTCACGTTGCGTGATGCGGTTCAAAAGATATGGGTTTGGCTCACTTGATCCCATCTTTTCTAGGCTGCTCCTGAGCGCCACGAAGGGAGTGGTGATCAGGCAGGGAGCAATCCCTGCTTTTTTATGGCCTACAAATTCCTGTGGTGCGAATCTGGGGGCTACCAACCCAGCCTGGCTGTTCATGGCCCCAGAGAGTCCCCAGCGTCCCCCCTGGCTGAATTGGTTGTTTCTATTGGCGTTCCTGTGGAGCTCCTACCAGCTGGCTGGCCTCTGGTTTGCGCGCCTACACGGTTAGGGGTACTGGTTGGGCACGAAGAACTGCTCGTTACGTGGCGGACGAGCCGTGCCCTCGGGTGGCTTGCGGGGCGGCAGCTTGATCGCTGGAGGTGTCATGTCTTCGTAGGGGATCTTGCTGAGCAGGTGGTGAATGCAATTGAGGCGGGCGCGGCGTTTGTCGTCTGCCTCCACGGTGAACCAGGGCGCTTCGGGGATGTTGGTGTGAGCGAACATATGATCTTTAGCGGCTGAAAAGCTTTCCCACTTGTTGCGGGCCTCCAAGTCCATCGGACTGAGCTTCCAGCGGCGGGTGGGATCTTCGATACGGGACTGGAAGCGGCTTTCCTGCTCCACATCGCTCACTGAAAACCAATACTTGAGCAGCACGATTCCAGAGCGCACCACCATCCGCTCAAATTCCGGGCAGCTCTGCAGAAACTCCTCCGTTTGGGCTGGTGTGCAGAAGCCCATTACCGATTCCACCCCAGCTCGGTTGTACCAGCTGCGATCAAATACGACGATCTCCCCAGCTGAAGGGAAGTGTTCTACGTAGCGCTGGAAGTACCACTGGGTTTTCTGTTGATCAGAGGGGGTGCCCAAGGCCACCACCCGGCAGCCGCGGGGGTTTAGCGGTTCGGTGATTCGTTTGATCGTGCCGCCCTTACCGGCCGCATCCCTGCCCTCGAACAGCACGATCAGCCGAAAGCCAGAGGCCTTCAGCCAGTACTGCATTTTTACCAGCTCCACCTGCAGCCGGGTGAGCTCTTTCTCGTAAACCTTGCGATCTAGCCGGCCCCCATTGCTGGCCAGATCTTCCAGCAAAGGTGACGGGTAGTAGCGATCGCTGAGGGGCCCAAAATGGGGTGGCTGGGGCTTGCTCGAGTTGGTGTCTTTATCGCTTTTCTTGTGTTTTCCCATTGCTGAGAGTCTCCAGAACTAGTTGCGGCGGCTGGGCTGGGGCCATAGAGCTCGCACAAGACGGATGATCCCAGCAACCACCAAGCCCAGGGCCGCAATGGCAGCGAGCACCAGCAGCACCACCGCCAGCAATTGCACCAGTCCCCAAAGCGCCTGCTTCACCCCGCCGATCAGATTGGCTAGGGCGGTGCTCAGCACCAAAAAGGTGTCGAAGCGCTCCGGTAACTGCAGCAAGGCCAGCATCAGCCCGGTGCCGGCAGCGCCCAGCAGCAGGGCGATAGCGGCCTGACGCCAGCGGGCCGGGCGGTGGCGGCGGCGAAATACCCGGCGTGTCGACGCGCCTGTGGTGGGCAATTGCAGGGCGCGGCTACGGGGGGAGGTCATACCTCGAGGACGTAACCGGCACCGCGCATCCAGCGCTCGAATTCCATCAGCACCAACTCGTTGGGGCAGTCGATCAAGGAGAGATCTGCCACGGTGCAATCCCCCTGGCCGCCGTGATGCAGGGAGATGCGGAAGTCGTCGCCGCTGAGCCCGCAAACCTCCGGATCACTGCGCACGACCACATCGAGGGAGGCCCCAAGTCGAGCCACCCGAATCCGCAATTCCGACCAGGTCAGCGCCGCCATGGACCCAATTCAAACTCTCTCATCGATACCCAAGTGTGACCAGCTAGCCGGCTACGTCAATAGCGGCTACTTAGCTTGGGCGGCAGCTGGACGCTGCGTTGGCTCGAGCCCGGGCTTGGGTTCTGGTATTAGCAGCCCTAGCCCGGAGGCCACGGCCACAGCTAGGAGCCCTGCCAGCGGCGCTGCAAGGCGCTGGGCAAGGGAGCGGCGTTCCAGCAGCTCGCGGCCCTTCAGGGGCATGGGCTCAGGCAGCTCCAGGGGCAACTGCAGCCGCGAATCGAGGCGCAATTGATCCAGCACCCGCACCAGATCGGCCAGCTCGGCATCATCGAGATTGAGCTGTAAAGGGGGCGTGTCCGGCTGGCTACTGCGCAGCAGCAGGCCATGGCCGCCCTCTGGCCCCGGACCTATCTCCACCGGCTCGGGCTCGGCGCCAAAGCGACGCGGCACACCACTGATCAAGTAGCGGGCATAGGGCAGCACCACCTGCATCAGGGCTAGCAGGTGCTCCTTGCGGCCCTCAAGCTCGGGGCGCCCGGCCCAGGCCAAGCTCCAGCCCGTGATGATGCCGAGGTTCTGGCCGCTCTGGCCGACCGACACGTCCGGCAGACCCTCCACCTTGAGGCGGCAGCTGAGTTGGTCAAACTGCAGTACTTGCTTCATTGCAGGCTCAGGGGCTGGATCATGGCTGGGCATCCAGCAGGCTGGCGCGCAGCCGCTCAAAACCGCCAACCCCGGAGCCCAGGGCCAGGGCCTGGATCAGCAGCCGCGACTCGCGGGCACCTGACTCGGGATCGAGCAACAGTTGCACGCCACCACGACGGAGGTTCATGCGCTGGCGTACCAGATCGGCCAAACGGCTGCGGAATAGGTTCCAACGCTGGCTGAGCACTTCAGGCGGCTCGGCGCTGGAGAGCAGGCCGCGCAGCAGGGGGTAGAGGCGGTCTGCCAAGGCGCAAAGAATGCGGATCAGGGCGTCGGTTTCAGCTGGCTCCAGACCTTCGCGGCGAGTGGTGCGGCGCAGGGGGTTGGTGCAGCGGCGTTTCCACAGTTCCACCCGGTTTGGGAAGAGGGTGGTGAAGCCCATCTGCTCGCTCATCCACACCATTGCCTCACCGCCGTTGAGGTCGAGGGCCTCGGCGCTGAGCAACAGCAGGTCGAGGCGTTCGAGGCCGCGGCGGGGAAGCCGGGCGGTCGATTCAGGAGCGATTGAATGCAGGGGCATGGCTGCGATGATGCCAGCAAGTGCACCCAACCGTCACGTTCATGGCCCCAGACCTGCGGGAATTTGTGCGCGATGTGCCTGATTTTCCCAAGCCCGGCATCCTGTTTCGCGACCTCACGCCGCTGATGCGCGACCCGGACGGCTGGCAGGAAGTGATCCGTCAGCTGAGCGCAGTATGCGAGCGGCTGCAGCCAGACCTGATCGTGGGCATTGAGTCGCGGGGCTTCATCGTGGGCACAGCCCTTGCCACCGCCGTGCGATTGGGTTTTGTGCCAGTGCGCAAGCCCGGCAAGTTGCCCGGGGAAGTTACGGGTGTGGATTACGCCCTCGAATACGGCAGCGACCGGCTGGAAATCCACAGCGATGCCCTGGCCGATGGCTCCAAGGTGCTGATCATCGACGATCTGCTGGCCACCGGCGGCACCGCGGCGGCCTGCGCCGAGCTTGTGGCTGCGGCTGGTGGTGAACTGTGTGGCTTCGGCTTTGTGGCCGAACTGGCGGCCCTGGAAGGGCGCCGCAAGCTGCCTGAAGATCAGCCCGTGGAGTCGCTGATCATCTATTCCTGATCCTGCCAACTCAGCAGGGCATCGAACTGCTCCAGGCTGATCAGCCCGAAGCGCCAGAGCACCACCGGCAGGGGCGCTTGCTCCTGCTGGGCCTGGCGCAATCCCAGGGCCAGGGCGCTCTCGCTCAGTCCGAATTGATTGCGCAGAAGACGCAGCAGCGCCGCCGAAGGCGGCGGTTGGGAACTGGTGCTGATCACCACGCATGCGGCCCCGGATAGCCCATGCTGATCAGCGGCGCAGCAGCTGGCAAGGGCCATCGGTCATGGCGGACAGGCTGAGCTGGCGAAGGGGAGCAAGCTTGGCCAGCAGCAGCAGGGCCAGGTGGCGCAGGGGCAGCAGCAGGGGCGAGCGATTCGAGAAAAACCGCACCAGCAGATCGGTAGCCAGCAGGGTGAGCAGCAAATCCGGCCAACGCCGCCTTGCATAGGCCGCCGGCAAGCGGTGCACGGCAAGCCGCCCGGCCGTTGCACGCCGGGCCAGGCGATGCAGGGTGGCCACATCGCGCCAGCAGAGGTTTAGCCCCTGGCCGCCCACTGGATGGCAGCGGTGACCGCTCTCCCCCACCAACACCGTATGGCCGCGGTGCAGGCGCCGGGCCAGCAGCAGGGCCACCGGGAAGGCGCGCGGATCATCGAGCAGGGCATCGGGCTGAAGCTGGTCTGGCAGGGCACCGGCCAGGGCATCAAGGAAGGCTGAGTCGCCGAGGCTTTCAAGTTGGCGGCAGCGCTGGGCTGGGGCACTCCAAACCAGCTGGAACAGACCATCACCCAGGGGCAGCACCGCAAAAGGCCCCTCGGGCCGCAGCAGCTCCCAGGCCTGGTCGTCGGCGCTGCCGCGGAGTTGCACCAGGGCCGTGAGGCAGTTTTGGCGATAGGCCCACTGAAACGCGCCAATGCCGAGGGCCTCGCGGCTAGGGGAGTGGGGGCCGTCGGCCGCCACGATCAGGTCGTGCGGCGGCTGCTTGGCGGCGGCGTGCGGCGGCGGCGTGCCCAACTCCAGGGTGATGGCGGGATGGGCGCCCAGGCGCTCCAGCAGCAGGGTCATCAGAGGCCGGTGCTGTCCCACCCAACCCACGGCCGCCGCCGGTGCCGCCGCCCGCCGCGAGCCCAGATCCGCCAAGCAGAAAGGCACCTGGCGCTGGGTGGCCAGATCAAGGAGCTCCAGAGAGCGGAAGGGAACCAGCACCGCCTGCACGGCTGACCACAGCCCCAGCTGCTCCAGCAGGCGCTGGCTGGAATGGGTGAAGGCGTAGGCGCGGCTGCGCTCGAGCAGCACAGCGGCGGGCAGGGGATCGCTGATCTGCACCTGCCAGCCAGCGTCGGCTAGGGCAAAGGCCGTGAGGGCACCGGTGGGGCCCGCCCCATTCACCAGGGCCCTCAGAACCGGTTTGGACTCGACCATGGCGATGGCAGATCAGCCCGTGGATCGGGCACAAAAAAGCCGCAGCAGAAGAGCTGCGGCAATTGGTGTAGCAAAGGCTCAGGCAGTTGCGAGAGCGGGTAGATCAGCCGATACCAAGCAGGCCGCGGGTGAAGGACTCACCACCCAGGGCGTATTCAGTGGCAAGCAGGGCGATGAAGCCGAGCATGGCCATACGACCATTGAGCTTCTCGGCGCGCTCGTGGAAGCCCCAGCCGCTTTCGGTTGAAACCACTTCCATGCGGGGCTCGGTGGCAAAAGCATTGAGACGGCCGCCGTCTTCGGTGGTAACGGTCGCGCCGCGGATGGTGGCCGCTTCGATAGAGGGGGTGATCTGAGTCATGGAAACCTGACGCGTGCTTTCCGCAAGTGTAACGCAATATTGCAGCTTGTAACTGCGGCTCCGGGAAAATGCTGCGCTTGGATCAGCGGAATCGCTTCAGGCAGAGCTCCTCAAAGGCCGGTCGCAGCAGGAAGGGGTATTCACCAACCCAAAGCTTGAGCTGGGGCAGCCAGGCGTCGCTGATCGCCCCTATTTGAGAAAAATCCTTGCGCTCGCTCAGCACCAACACCCGCACCACCATGCCGGCACGAATCTGCTGGTGTTTTTTTTCAAAGGGGAAGCGCACCTTGCCGAGATAGCCCTCTTCGTCCTCAAGCTCGAGGGTGAGCCAGGTGCGGCGGTTTTCCACCAGCTCCAGGCGGCCGTCGTTGTTGGCCTGTTCGCGGCGCTCCTCAACGATTTCGCGGGTATATAAATCGACTATCTGGCCTTCAAACAGGGCTGCAGCCGGATAGCGGCGCAGGGTGGAATTTTTCTGGCCCGCCTCGAGGATCGGTCCCCAGAGCAGGTAGAGGGCAAACACAAAGCCCACCACCAGGAATACCGGGCCGAACTGGCTGGAGAACAGCAGGGTTTGGCTGATTAATAGGGCAATCACCGCGCCGATCACCGAGATCAGCACCCGCTGCAGCACCTTGCGGGGATTGCCGGTGCAGGCGTTGAACTGGGGGCCGGTGGCCACCGCTGGGATCAGGCGCAGCAGCTCGCCGGGGCGCAAGGGAAGCAGCATCAGATCAGCCGCTCCAGGCCATACACCAGGCCAGCCAGCTGGCGCACCTTGCGCACGGTGAGCAGCACGCCGGGCATGTAGGCGGAGCGCTCGATCGTGTCGTGGCGCAGGGTGTACGTCTCACCGGGAGCACCAAACATCACCTCTTGGTGGGCCACCAGCCCCGGCAAGCGGATCGAGTGCAGGCGCAGGCCGCTGTCGCGCTGGCCGCCGCGGCAGCCCGCCAGGGTTTCGTGCTCCTCCACCTGCTGGGGGTTAAAGGATTTACCCAGCTCCTCGATCAGCTCGGCGGTTTTGATGCAGGTGCCGCTGGGGGCATCGGCCTTGCGGTTGTGGTGCAGTTCGGTGAGCTCGGCGAAGTCGTAGAAGCGGGCGGCGGCGGCGGCGGCCTGCTGCAGCAGCACCATGCCAACCGAAAAATTGGGGATCACGGCACCACCCACACTCGCCTTCTCGGCGAAGGCGGCCAAATCAGCCAGCTGCCTTGGCGAGAGGCCCGTGGTGCCGATCACCGGGTGCACGCCATAGGCGATCGCGGCGCGGGTGTGCTCGTAGACAACCGAGGGGTGGGTGAAATCCACCAGCACGGCTGCTCCGCCCTGCCGTGCCGCCTGGCTGGCTTGGCACAGGGCCCCCTCGAAATCGCCGGTGATCGCCAGCTCCAATTCGCCTAGGCCGAGCTCCAGGCCCAGATCAGCACCTTCTTTACCAGGGGTGGTGTCGATGGCGGCCACCAGGGTGCAATCGGGGGCCGCAAGCACGGCACGCACCACCTCGGCGCCCATGCGGCCCAGGGCACCGGCCACCACCACGGGGATGGGTGCCCCAGAGGCCGGATCGGGTGCTGGAGCCATGAGGGTCTAAAAGCGCTTGCAGCGAGCCTATGCGGTGCATACGGGGCAAGACCTCGCATCAGAGCGGATACATCCGTAGATTCCCCAATGACCCCTTATTCGTGCTGATGTTCACGCAGGTTCGCTCCGCCAACCGCCGCGTTACGCCCGGCGACGTGAACGGCCGGGCCGTGATGAAGGCCGTTTATGTGGTGCTCGAACCCCAGTACCAAAACGCCCTTACCCAGGCAGCCAACTCGCTCAATGCCCAGAACGGCCCCCTGGCGATCGAGCTGAGCGGCTACCTGATTGAGGAATTGCGCGACCCCCAGAACTACGCCGATTTCCAGGCGGACGTGGCTGCGGCGGATGTATTTATCGCTTCGCTGATCTTCATTGAAGATCTGGCCCAGAAGGTGGTGGAAGCGGTGGCTCCGCACCGCGACCGGCTCAAGGCAGCAGTGGTGTTTCCCTCCATGCCCGAGGTGATGCGACTGAACAAGCTCGGCACCTTCTCGATGGCCCAGCTGGGCCAGAGCAAGAGCGCCATTGCCAGCTTCATGAAAAAGCGCAAGGAAGCGGGCGGCGCCGGTTTCCAGGACGCGATGTTGAAGCTGCTCAATACTTTGCCGACGGTGCTCAAGTACCTGCCGGTTGAGAAGGCGCAAGATGCGCGCTCTTTCATGCTGAGTTTCCAGTATTGGCTGGGCGGCACGCCAGACAATCTCAGGAATTTTCTGTTGATGCTGGCCGATAAGTACGTCTTCCCCCGGGGCGGCTCCGGAGAAGCGGCAGACCGCGCCGCCGTGGTTGTGGCCGAGCCCCAGGTATTCCCCGATCTAGGCATCTGGCACCCGCTAGCACCGGGAATGTTTGAAGATCTCAAGGAATATCTAAATTGGAATTCCAGCCGCGGCGATCTCAGCGAGCAGGCCCGCAATGGCCCGGTGATCGGCCTAGTGCTGCAGCGCAGCCACATAGTTACCGGCGATGAAGCTCACTACGTGGCGATCATTCAGGAGCTGGAATATCGCGGCGCCACCGTGATTCCGGTGTTCTGCGGGGGGCTCGACTTCACCAAGCCGGTGAATGCCTTCTTCTACGACCCGCTCAACCCCGACTTCCCATTGGTGGATGGGGTGGTGTCACTGACGGGCTTTGCCCTGGTGGGGGGTCCCGCCCGGCAGGACCACCCCAAGGCAATTGAGGTGCTTAAAAAGCTGAATCGCCCCTACATGGTGGCGTTGCCATTGGTGTTCCAAACCACCCAGGAGTGGGAGGAGAGCGATCTAGGTCTGCACCCGGTGCAGGTAGCCCTGCAGATCGCCATCCCTGAACTCGATGGCGCCATTGAGCCAATCGTGCTCAGCGGCCGCGACGACGCCACCGGCAAAGCCCACACCCTGCAAGACCGGGTTGAGGCGATCGCCGAGCGCGCAATCCGCTGGGCCTCCTTGCGGATCAAGCCCCGGGCTGAAAAGAAGCTGGCAATCACCGTATTTAGCTTCCCCCCTGATAAGGGCAACGTCGGCACGGCGGCCTACCTGGATGTATTCGGCTCGATCTTCCGGGTGCTGGAGGAGATGCAGGCCAAGGGCTATGACGTGCAGAACATGCCTCGCACGCCCAAGGCGCTGATGGAGGCGGTGATCAACGACCCTGAAGCTCTTCAGGGGGCACCGGAGCTCTCGATCGCCCACCGCATGAGCGTGGAGGAATACGAGCGGCTCACTCCCTATTCCGAGCGCCTGGAAGAAAACTGGGGCAAGCCCCCCGGCAATCTGAACAGCGACGGCACCAACCTACTGATCTACGGACGCCACTTCGGCAACGTGTTTGTGGGTGTGCAGCCAACCTTTGGCTACGAGGGCGACCCAATGCGGCTGCTCTATTCCCGCAGCGCCAGCCCCCACCACGGCTTTGCCGCCTACTACACCTATCTGGAGAAGGTGTGGCAGGCCGATGCGGTGCTGCACTTCGGCACCCACGGCTCGCTGGAATTCATGCCCGGCAAGCAGATGGGCATGAGCGAAACCTGCTACCCCGATTCCCTGATCGGCGCCCTGCCAAACCTCTACTACTACGCCGCCAACAACCCAAGCGAAGCCACCATCGCCAAGCGGCGCGGCTATGCCTCCACGATCAGCTACCTCACCCCGCCGGCTGAAAATGCCGGCCTATATCGGGGCCTCAAGGAGCTCGGTGAGCTGGTGGGCAGCTACCAGCAGCTGCGCGAAGGCAGCCGGGGTGTACAGATCGTCAACGCGATCGTGGAAACGGCGCGCCAGTGCAACCTCGACAAAGACGTGACCCTGCCCGAAGCCGATGCCTCGGAGATCGGCCTCGACGGCCGCGATGGCGTGGTGGGTGCGGTGTACCGCCAGCTGATGGAGATCGAAAGCCGGCTGCTGCCCTGCGGCCTGCACACGATCGGTAAGCCACCAACTGCCGAGGAGGCAATCGCCACCCTGGTGAACATTGCCGCGCTCGAGCGCGAGGAAGATGGCCTGCGCTCCCTGCCGGCCCTGCTGGCCGAGAGCCGGGGCCGCACGATTGCCGACATCTACAAAGGCAACGACGACGGTGTGCTCGTCGATGTGGAGCTCAACCGCACGATCACCGAAGTGTGTCGCGCGGCGGTGGGCTCGATGGTGAAGGCCGTAACCGGCGCCGATGGCCGGGTAACCATGCGCCAGAACTTTGCTTGGTTGTTTGCCCTGCTGGAGAAATTCGGCTTCCAACTGCCCAGCCCCTGGCTGAGTGCCTGCCGGGTTGCTGGCTTCCCAGGGGTAGATCAAGCCGAGCTCGACAAGTTGTTTGGCTACCTGCGCTTCTGCCTTGAGCAGATCTGCGCCGATATGGAGATGCAGAGCCTGCTCAAGGCCCTCGATGGCGAATACGTGCTGCCGGGACCCGGCGGCGACCCAATCCGCAACCCTGGCGTGCTGCCCAGCGGCAAGAACATCCACGCCCTTGACCCCCAGTCGATCCCCACCCGCGCAGCCATTGCTGCAGCCAAGGTGGTGGTGGACCGGCTAATCGAGCGCCAAAAGGCCGAGCAGGGAGCCTGGCCCGAAACGATCGCCTGCGTGCTCTGGGGCACCGACAACATCAAGACCTACGGCGAGTCGCTGGCCCAAATCCTCTGGTTTATCGGCGTGCGGCCGGTGGCAGATTCCCTGGGCCGGGTGAACAAGCTGGAGCTGATCTCCCTTGAGGAACTCGGCAGGCCCCGCATCGACGTCGTGGTGAATTGCAGCGGCGTATTCCGCGACCTGTTTATCAACCAGATGGGCTTGATAGATCAGGGCGTGAAGATGGCAGCTGAGGCTGATGAGCCCCTGGATATGAATTTCGTGCGCCGCCACGCTCAGGAGCAGGCGGCGGCCCAGGGTGTGTCCCTACGTGATGCGGCCACGCGGGTGTTTTCCAATGCCAGCGGCAGCTACAGCTCAAACGTAAACCTGGCGGTGGAAAACAGCACCTGGGAGGAGGAGAATGAGCTGCAGGAGATGTATCTCTCCCGCAAGACGTTTGCCTTCAACGCCGACAACCCAGGTGAGATGAACCAGAACCGAGAAGTGTTCGAGTCGGCCATGAAAACAGCTGATGTGACATTCCAAAATCTGGATTCAGCTGAGATTTCACTCACCGATGTGAGCCACTACTTCGACAGTGACCCCACCAAGCTGATCGCCGGCCTGCGCGACGACGGCAAAGCACCAGCGAGTTATATCGCCGATACCACCACGGCCAACGCCCAGGTGCGCTCCTTGAGCGAAACCATTCGCCTCGATTCGCGCACCAAGCTGCTCAACCCCAAGTGGTATGAGGGCATGCTTAATTCCGGCTACGAGGGCGTGCGGGAAGTAGCCAAACGGCTCAATTTCACCCTGGGCTGGAGCGCCACAAGTGGCTCGGTAGACAACTTCGTGTACGAGGAGGCAAACGACACCTTCATCAACGATCCAGAAATGCGTAAGCGGCTGATGGAGCTCAACCCCCACAGCTTCCGCCGCATCGTGGGCACGCTGCTCGAAGTAAATGGCCGCGGCTACTGGGAAACCAGCGATGAGAACATTGCCCAGCTTCAGGAGATCTACCAGGAGATTGAAGACCGGATTGAGGGGGTGACGGAGGGCTGATTAGCCCCGAAGCGCATCGGCCATCCGGGCAACCTGCACGATTGGCCCAACGTCGTGCACTCGCAGGATGCGGGCCCCCTGGGCAATCGCCTGGCTGCACACCGCCGCCGTGCCCCACAGCCGGGCACGGGGCCTGGGCTCGTTCAACACCGCGCCGATGAAGCGCTTGCGCGAAGGCCCCACCAGTAGGGGAAAGCCTTCCACCGCCAGGGTGCCTAGGCCCCGGAGCAGATCCAGGTTGTGGTCGGTGTCCTTAGCGAAGCCCAACCCCGGATCCCAGATCAGCTGCAGCGGGCGCACCCCCGCCGCCAGAGCCATTTCAGTGGCCGCCTTTAGGCCAGCCCGCACCTCCGCCACCACATTCTCGTAGTGGGCAAGGGAGTTCATGCTGCGACTATCGCCACGGCTGTGCATCAACACCAGTGGGCAGCCGGCAGACGCCGCCAAGCGCAGCAGGGCCGGATCACGCCGGCCGCCGCTGACGTCGTTGATCCAGTGGGCGCCCGCCGCCAAAGCGGCCTCAGCCACCGCCGCATGGAAGGTGTCGATCGAGAGCAGGGCGCCTGGATGGGCAGCGCGAATAGCAGTAAGAGCGGGCAGCAGCCGCTCAAGCTCCCGCTTGGGCCCCACCTCCTCGGCGCCGGGCCTGGTGCTCTGGGCGCCGAGATCCAACACATCGGCCCCCTGGGTCAGCATCCGCCCAGCGGCGCGCACCGCCTGCGCCACGCTGGCGAGGCGGCCGCCGTCGCTGAAGGAGTCGGGGGTGAGGTTCAGCACCCCCATCACTGCGGTGCGCTCGCCCCAGGCAAAACGGGGTTGATCGATCACGGGGGGCCAGTCTCAGGGAGCCAGTCTCAGCGGCCGTAGTTGACGATGCGGGCAAAGCTCACCGGATCGAGGGAAGCCCCACCCACCAAGACGCCGTCGATGTCGCTCTGGGCCATCAGGTCGTCGATGGTGGCAGGGTTCACCGAGCCGCCGTATTGCACCGTGACGCCGGGGTTACCCACCCAGCCCCGGATCAGGCCGCAGATGCGATTGGCCTCCTCAGCGGCGCAGGTCTTGCCGGTGCCAATCGCCCAGATCGGCTCGTAGGCCACCACCACCTGGGTGGGATCCACATCCTCAAGGCCCTGTTCGATCTGGCGGTGGATCACCCGCTCGGTTTCATTGGATTCCCGCTGGTCGAGGCTTTCGCCCACGCACAAGATCGGGATCAAGCCATGGCGCTGGGCATTGCGGGCCCGCAGGTTGATCTGCTCATCGCTTTCGCTGTAGTACTTGCGCGGCTCACTGTGGCCAACGATGGCGTAGCTCACCCCGTGCTCCAGCAGCATCGGCGCCGAGATCATGCCCGTGTAGGCCCCCTGGTCTTCCCAGTGCACGTTTTGCCCAGCAAACTTCACACCAGCACCCTCCAGATGGCGGCAGAGCGTGGGAATCGAGGTGAAAGGCGGAGCGATCACCACCTCCCGATCGTCTGGGGAGTCGGCAATCAGGGGCCGAAACGTGGCCGCAAATACCCGCGTCTCAGCGCAGGTCATGTGCATCTTCCAATTACCCGCGATCACGGCCTTACGCATCGGCCCTCTCCAGCACTGTCAGGAAAACCTAATGGGCCGGCGGCCTGGTCCCCATAAACAGCAGCTCGCGGCCGTCGATGTCGACCGCATCACCGGGGGCCAACTGACGACCGCGACGGGTTTCGATGGCGCCATTCACCCGCACATCACCGCGCTGAATGCGCAGCTTGGCTTCGCCGCCGGTGCCCGCCAGGCCTTGGTATTTGAGGAATTGATCGAGTTTCAAGGGGCGGATTGGGGGGGCAGCGATAGCGTGACCGCATGCTTGCACCCTCGCCGGCCGGGTTTCGACACCTCTGGCCGCTGCTGAAACCCCACCGCCGGCGCCTGCTGGCAGGTGGGCTGTGCATGGTGATCTATGTGGCCTGCTGGCCGCTGCTCGCCTGGCTGGCGGGCCAGCTGATTCCAGCCATCGGCGCTGGCAACTTCCCAGTGGTGCTGCGCACTATCGCCGCGGCCCTGGGACTGTTTTTGGTTCAAAAGGCGGCCCAGTTCGGCCAGGACACCCTGCTGGCAGGGCCCGCCCTGCGGGTTAGTCAGGAGTTGCGGCGTGGCCTATTTGCCCGCCTGCAACGGCTGGAATTCGGCGCTCTCGAGAAGCTCTCAGCCGGCGACCTCACCTATCGCCTCACCGAAGACGCCGACCGGGTGGGCGAGGTGATCTACAAAACCATTCAAGACACCACCCCCAGCGCCCTGCAGCTTGTGGTGGTGCTCGGCTACATGGTGTGGCTCGATTGGCCCTTAGCCCTGGCCACCCTGCTGCTGGCGCCAGTGGTGGTGCTGCTGGTAAGCAGCTTTGGCGCCCGGGTAATGACAGCCGCCGAACGCAGTCAAAAGCAGGTGAGCGAGCTGGCGGGCCTGCTGGGCGAAGCGATCGGTGGGCTGCCCTTAGTGCGGGCCTTCGCGGCCGAACCGTGGCTGCAGCAGCGCTTCGACACCGAAATCGACCTGCACCGTCGGGCCCGCTACCGCACCCTCAAACTGCTTGCCCTGCAGCACCCGGTGGTGGGCTTTCTGGAAGCAGCCGGCATCCTCACCGTGCTGCTGCTCGGCGCCGCCCGGATTCAGGCCGGCGGCCTCAACAGCCAGGGCTTCAGCAGCTACGTGGCGGCCCTGCTGATGCTGATCGACCCGATCTCCCACCTCACCACCAACTTCAACGAGTTTCAGCAGGGCCAGGCCTCGCTGCGGCGACTGCGGGCGATCGAGGCGGAACCGGTGGAGGCTCCAGACCGGCCCTCGGCCCAGCCGCTTGGCAGCGTGCGCGGCGAGCTGGTGCTCGAGCAGGTGCGCTTCGGCTACAACCCCGCCCAACCGGTGCTGCACGACCTGGATCTGCAGGTGCGGCCTGGCCAGGTAGTGGCCCTGGTGGGCCCCTCCGGCGCCGGAAAAAGCACCCTGTTTTCCCTCCTGCTGCGCTTCAACACCGCCCAGCAGGGCCGGGTGCTGCTGGATGGCCACGACCTAGCCGATCTGCGGGCGCGGGAGCTGCGCCGCGCCGTAGCCCTGGTGCCCCAGCAGAGCAGTGTGTTTTCTGGCACGGTGGCCGAAGCGATTGCCTTCGGCCGGCCCGCCAGCGAGGCTGCCATCAGCCAGGCCGCCAGCCTCGCCAACGCCGCCGGCTTCATCGAGGCCCTGCCCCAGGGCTACGCGAGCCGCATCGAAGAGCGGGGCAGCAACTTCTCTGGCGGCCAGCTGCAAAGGCTGGCCATTGCCCGCGCCGTGCTCGGCAACCCGGCGGTGCTGCTGCTGGATGAAGCCACCAGCGCCCTCGATGCCGAAGCGGAGGAGGCGGTGCAGCGAGGCTTGGAGCAGGCGATGGCGGGCCGCACCGTGCTGGTGATTGCCCACCGGCTAGCCACCGTGCAGGGTGCAGACAGAATCCTGGTACTCGATGGCGGTCGCATCGTCGAACAGGGCAGTCACAATGAGCTGATGGCGCAGGGGGGCCGCTACCGCGAGCTCTGCGAGCGCCAATTCATTCATCTGCAAGCCTGATGTCTTGGGAATACCGGGTGATCCACATCAACGTAGAGAGCGGCAATCCGCCGGGTCCTCCCTCACCCAAGGCAGATAGTGAGCGGCTCGGCGGCGCCCTGAGCCCGGAGTTTCTTAAGAAGGAATTCCCGCAGCAATACGACGCCGCAGCCACCAAACCACGACACCCAGCCGAACAGCTGCAGTTTTTTCTCAATGCCCTCGGAAAGGAAAACTGGGAGATGGTGGAAGCAGCCCAGGTGGGCCCGCTGCTGATGTTTTTCTTCAAGCGACCGGGTGGCCTGCCACCCGTATCCTGAAGGCTGAAGATTTTTTGCCACTCGTGGACAACGTCGCCCAGCAATCCGACAACCAGCCGCCAGTGCTGACCTTCGAGGGCAAGCGCTACGACCTCAACGGCTTGCCGGATGAGATGAAGGAGCTTGTGCGTGGCATGCAAGTAGCTGATGCCCAGCTGCGCATGCATGAAGACACCCTGAAAGTGCTTGCCGTTGGCCGCCAAGCTATGGCAAGCCAGCTCAACGACAAGCTGCAAAACATCACCCCCCTGCCTTGAAAAGGGGGTGATGCGATGGGGGTGGGCTCTAGCTCACCACCTTCTGGGCTTCCTTAATCAGCTCCTCAGGCAGGGTTACCCCGATCGCTGCGGCGGTGGCCTTGTTCACCATCAACTCCGTTTTGGTGAGGGGCTCGAAGGCCATCTTGGCCGGCGATTCTCCCTTCAATACCCGCACCGCCAGCTTGCCGGCTGCGTAGCCGTCATCGAAGTAGGCCCAGCCGATCGTGGCAAGGCAGCCGGGCAGCTTGATGTCGTCGGCATCCACCGAATACACGGGAATCTTCTTCTCTAGGCCCACCTTGGCGATCGAGCCGAAGCCCTGAATCGTGGCGTAATCGCCGATCTTCACGAAGGCCTCTACCTTCTTGTCGGCCAGCACTTGGGCGGCTTGCAGCACTTCGCCGGAGTTGGCCACCGACTGCTCCACAACGGTGATGTTGCGCTTGGCTGCCTCCTCCTTGAGCACCTTTGCTTCATATTCGGAGTTGGGCTCGCCGGGGTTGAAGATCAGGCCCACGGTCTTGAGCTCAGGGTTGATTTGGCGTGCCAAATCGAGCTCCTTGCCCACCGGGTTGGTGCCGATCGTGCCGACCACATTTGGCTTGTGCTGACCCACACCACCCGGGGGCGTGCCTGCGCCGGCACCCCAGGGATTGGAGCAATAGCAGAACAGCACAGGAGTGGTTGCTGGGGCCACCTTCATGGCGGCCTGCAGGGGCGGGGTGCCAACCGCCAGGATCATGTCCACTTGGTCGCCCACAAACTGCTTCATCACCAAGGTGGTGTTGGGCAGCTCGCCGGCGGCATCCTTCTGGATGAAGTTGACGTTTTTGCCAGGGATGTAGCCAGCTTCTGCCAGGGCCGCTTCAAAGCCTTTGCGGGTGTTGGTTGGAGGCGGGGCTTCCACCATCTGCAGCATGCCGATGGTGGGGCCTTTAACCTTGGTGCCACCGCCGAGCTTGCCGCAGGCGGAGAGCACCACCGTGCTCACGGCGCCGGCCCCTGCCAGGGTTAGAAATTCACGACGCTGAAGACCCATCTGTGGCTCTGGAAGACTGCGGCGCAACTATGGCTGCTCCATACATCGCCCGCAACGCGGCCGGTTCGAGATATTCACGCTCGGCAGCATTCCAGTCGCCGATCAAGCCACCCTCATGGAGCATCACCAACCTGTCGCCGTGTCTCAGGGCCTGCTCGAGGCTGTGGGTCACCATCAGGGCGGTAGTGCCCAGCTGACGAACCAACCTGTCGGTGAGCGCCATCACCGTTGCTTCGGCCCGGGGGTCAAGGGCAGCGGTGTGCTCATCAAGCAGCAGCAGATCCGGTGAACCCAGGGTTGCCATCACCAGGCTGAGGGTCTGGCGCTGGCCACCGGAAAGCTGACCCACCGGTTCATCGAGACGGTCGGCCAGGGGCAAGCCCAGCTCGCCCAGCAGCTCGCGGTAGCGCCTGCGGTCGCCGCTATTGGGATGGATGCCACCAAAGGCACTAATCAAAAAACCTGCTGCAAACCTGGCTGGCCTGTTGCGCCGCTCCGCCAGCCGCAGATTTTCAGCCACGGTCAGCCCCGGACAAGTGCCCTCCAGAGGGTTTTGCATCACCCGGCCGATCCAGCGAGCCCGTTGGTGATCTCGCAGGCGGTGCAGGGGGCGACCGCCCAGGTGAATACGGCCAGAGCCGCGGCGCAGGGTGCCAGCCACCAGATTGAGCAGGGTGCTCTTGCCGGAGCCGTTGCTGCCAATCACCACCAGAAACTGGCCGGGGGGGCAGCTCAGCGAGAAACCGCTGAACAATTGCCGCCAGCCCGATCCAGGCAGGGGATGGCCCCAGCTGAGCTCCTCAACGCTGAGACCAGGGGTGCTGAGATGGGGGGCGCTGAGACCAGGAACGCTGAGATGAGGGGCGGAACTCATTGCTCCTGCCTCCCCTGGTCTGCCGAAAGACCCGGTATGCGCAGCCGTCCGAAGGCCAGGGCGATCAGCAGCAGCAGGGCCGTTGCCAGCTTGAGATCAACCGGTTCGAGGCCCAACTGCAGGGCGATGGCGATCATGGTGCGGAACAAAATCGCCCCCACCGCCACCGCCAACAGGGCCCGGGGCAGCGAGCGCGGCCGCAGCACCGCTTCGCCAATGATCACCATGCCTAGTCCCAGAATCAACGAGCCGATGCCCATGGTCACATCGGCAAAGCCCTGATAGGTGGCAACCAGCGCCCCGGCCAGGGCCACCAGACCATTAGCAGCGGCGATACCCACCGTGAGCCCGCGGCGCTGGTTGATGCCGTTGGCGCGGGCCATGGTGGGGTTGTTGCCCAAGGCGCGCAAAGACAAGCCGAAATCTGTGGCCATCAGGAAGGAGATCAGCAGGATCATCCCAACGGTCGCCAGGGTTAATCCCACGGCCCATTGACCATCCAGGCCAAGGCCCAGATCGGGGAGGGCCAGAATTCCAGCTGGGGTTTCAGACAGGGGGATGTTCGAGCGCCCCATCAGCCGCAGGGTGATCGAATAAAGGCCCGTGGTGGTGAGGATGCCTGCAAACAGATCATTCACACCCAGCCGGGTGTGGATCAGGCCGGTAACCATGCCAGCCAGGCAGCCAAACAAGATCGCCAGCCCCAAGGCCACCGGCACCGGGGCACCCTGGCTGATCAACACCGCAGCGGTGCCACCTCCCAGGGCAAAGGAGCCATCCACCGTGAGGTCTGGGAAGTTGAGGACGCGCAGCGTCAGGTAGGTGCCAAGGGCCAGGCCGGCATAGGCCAAGCCCTGGTCGTAGGCACCAATCCAAAGAGAAAACATGGCTGCATTGTGCCTAGCAGCGGCCTATTGGCTTAAGCCAAGGGGGCAAGATCCTCGAAACGAAACACCTGGCGGCCGGCCGGAGTTTCGCCATGGGCCTCGGTCTCAACCACCCGCTCGCTCAGCACCCAGGGGCCAGACTCGGTCAGCGGCACAAAGGTGTCGGTGAAGCGGCTGGTGCCACCCTTAGCTTCGCCGCTGGCGGGGTCGCTGTACTGGCTGGTGTAGCTGCGGCTCAGGTAGCCGCTGCCGGTGTCTGTTGTGCTCTCGGTGAAGATCGTCACCACGGTGCCGTGGATGTGGCGGTGCACCATCGTCACCACGTCGTTCTGGATCCGGTAACGGTCACCGGTGTTCTTGCCGCCCACAACCACCTCGGTGCCCACTGCATCGGTATCGCCAGCGGTGAAGGTGTTAGCACCGTGGGTTTGCTCAAAGCTGCGCCGCACCCGATGGATTGCCACCTCCCACAGTTGGGAAGCCAGGGCCTTGTGAATCTCCTCATCGGCGACGCCAGCCACCGTGGCCTTGAGGTCGGCGCCCACCACGAAGGTGCCCTCTACGCGCTTTCCGTCTTCACCCGCATCACCGGCTTGCTCCCAGATGCAGCGGCCCTGATAGCCACCGAAATCCGGTTCCCAGGTGTAGCGATTTTCATAGGCGGCCCGGAAAGCCGCAGTGCAGTCGCTGCCTGAGGTGATCTGGTTGCTGACTTGGGTGCTGGCTGTCAAAGCGGGATCTATCGGGTCCCTAACCCTAACGAGTGAGTCCGGGGTGGATGTCCTGCAGGGCATTCACCTCAATCTTCTGCTGCTGCAACGCCGTGATCGCCTCGACAGCGGCCCGGGCCCCGGCCAGGGTTGTCACCGTCGGCACGGCGTAGTCGAGGGCGGCCCGGCGCAGATATTTATCGTCGTGGGCAGCCTGGCGGCCGATCGGGGTGTTGATGATCAGCTGAATGCGGGCCGAGCGGATCGCGTCTTCAATATTGGGACGGCCCTCATGCACCTTGAGGATTGATTCCACCTGCAGGCCAGCGGCTCGCAGGGCCTCGGCGGTGCCGCCGGTGGCGATCAGGTCAAAGCCCAGCCCCACCAGCCGCTCCGCCACCGGCAGCAAGGCCTGCTTGTCGCGGTCGTGGGTGGAGAGGAACACCGTGCCGCTGGTGGGCAGGGCCTCGCCTGCGGCCAACTCGGCCTTGGCATAGGCCATGCCGGCGCTGCTGGCGATGCCCATCACCTCGCCGGTGCTGCGCATTTCAGGGCCCAGCAACGTGTCGGAACCCGGGAAGCGCTTGAACGGCAGCACCGCCTCCTTCACCGTTTGCAGAGGCGGGATGGGCTCGGCCGTAAGCCCCAGCTCCGCCAGGGTGCGGCCGGCCATCAGCTGGCTGGCCACCTTGGCCAGGGGCACGCCGGTGGCCTTGGCCACAAACGGCACCGTGCGGGAAGCACGGGGATTGGCCTCGATGATGAACACCCGCTCGCCCTGCTCAGGGTCGATTTGCACGGCGAACTGCAGGTTGATCAGGCCGCGCACCCCAAGGGCCAGGGCCAGGGCCCGGCTCCACTCGCGGATCGTGGCCAGGGCTGCCTCGCTCAGGCTCACCGACGGCAGCCAGCAGGCCGAATCGCCCGAGTGGATGCCCGCCGGCTCGATGTGCTCCATTACACCGCCGATCACCACTTCCCCCTCCCGATCGCAAAGGGCATCCACATCCACTTCGATGGCGTTATCGAGGTATTGGTCGATCAGCACTGGGTGGTCGGGCTCCACCTGCACCGCTTCCACCATGTAGCGGTTGAGCTCGACTTCGTCGTAGACGACCTCCATGGCGCGCCCGCCCAGCACGTAGCTGGGGCGCACAACCACTGGATAGCCCACGCGCGCAGCGATGGCCCGGGCCTCGGCCTCACTGCGGGCCAAGCCATTGCGGGGCTGGCGGATCTCCAGCCGGCGCAGGATCGCCTCAAACTGCTCCCGGTCTTCGGCGGCGTCGATCGATTCAGGTGAGGTGCCCCAGACGCGAGTTCCGGTGGCCAACCCCTCGGGCGAAGCCAGCCAGCGCAGCAGCGGGATCGCCAGCTTGAGAGGTGTCTGGCCGCCGAACTGCACGATCACCCCCTCGGGATGCTCCACCTCGATCACGTTGAGCACGTCTTCGAGGGTGAGGGGCTCGAAATAAAGCCGATCGGAGGTGTCGTAATCCGTTGACACCGTCTCCGGGTTGCTGTTCACCATCACGGTGGCGAAGCCCTCGGCCTGCAGGGCGAACGAGGCGTGCACGCAGCAATAGTCAAATTCGATGCCCTGGCCGATGCGGTTTGGCCCGCCGCCCAGGATCATCACCTTGCGGCGGCTCTCCGGCTGCACCTCGTTTTCGGGCGGCACGATCTCCAGCTCACCGGCCGCATTGAGCCGCTCCAGCGGCCGCTCGTAGGTGGAGTAGTGATACGGCGTGCTGGAGGCAAACTCCGCCGCACAGGTATCGACGGTTTTGAACACGGCATTGATGCCCAGCCCCTGACGGTGGCGCCGCACCGTGAGTTCATCGCTGCCAGTGGCCCAGGCGATCTGGCGATCTGAGAAACCCAGCTGTTTGAGCTCCAGCAGGGCGGCGGCATCGAGTTGCTCGAGCTGGCGGCCCCGCAGCAGCCGCTGCTCAGCCTCGAGAATGCAGCGCAGCTTGGCCAAAAACCAGGGATCGATGGCGCTGAGCTGGTGGATCTCGTCGTCGCTGCGGCCGACGAGCATCGCCTCGCGCACGGCGAAAATCCGCTCAGGCGTGGCTGTGCGCAGGGCCCGCTCCAGGACGGTGGGATCGGGGGCAAGCGTTGGATCACTTGCGGCATCGGGGCGGTCGCAGCCCCAGCCGGCATGGCCCGTTTCCAGGGAGCGCAACGCCTTTTGGAACGACTCCTCAAAGCAGCGGCCGATCGCCAACGCCTCCCCCACCGACTTCATCGAGGTGGTGAGCACCGCCGGGCTACCGCGGAACTTCTCAAAGGCGAAGCGGGGAATCTTCGTGACCACGTAATCAATCGTGGGCTCGAAGCAGGCCGGGGTGGCACCGGTGATGTCGTTGACGATTTCGTCGAGGGTGTAGCCCACCGCCAGGCGGGCGGCGATCTTGGCGATTGGAAAGCCTGTGGCCTTCGAAGCCAGCGCCGAGCTGCGCGATACGCGCGGGTTCATCTCAATCACCACCACATCGCCGTTGGCGGGGTTGATCGCAAATTGAATATTGCTGCCGCCCGTATCGACGCCGATCTCGCGGATGATCGCGATCGACTGGTCGCGCAGTCGCTGGTATTCGCGGTCGGTGAGGGTTTGGGCCGGTGCAACGGTGATCGAATCACCGGTATGTACCCCCATCGGATCGAGGTTTTCGATGCTGCAAACGATCACCACGTTGTCGGCGCTATCGCGCATCACCTCCAGCTCGAATTCCTTCCAGCCCAGCAGCGACTGCTCCACCAGGATCTGGGAGACGGGGCTCGCCTCCAGGCCGCTTTTGCAGAAGGCGCGGAACTCCTCGGGGTTGTAGGCGATGCCACCGCCGCTGCCACCGAGGGTGAAGGCCGGCCGGATGATGCGGGGATAGCTGCCGATGACCTCGCCCACCCGCTCCGCCTCCTCCAGGGTGTTGGCGATGCCGGAGGGACACACCGCGACGCCGATTCGCTCCATCGCCTCCTTAAAGAGCAGCCGGTCTTCCGCCTTGCGGATCGCCTGCAAGTTGGCGCCGATCAGCTCCACCCCGTGCTTTTCCAGGGTGCCGTTTTCAGCCAGGGCTACCGCCAGATTGAGAGCGGTCTGGCCGCCCATCGTGGGCAGCAGGGCATCGGGCTGCTCGATCTCAATCACCCGGGCCACCACCTCGGGCGTAAGTGGCTCGATGTAGGTGCGATCCGCCATGTCCGGATCGGTCATGATCGAGGCCGGGTTGGAATTCACCAACACCACTTCGAAGCCTTCTGCCCGCAGCGCTTTACAAGCCTGGGTGCCGGAATAATCGAATTCGCAGGCCTGGCCGATCACGATCGGCCCCGAGCCCAGCAGCAGGATGCGCCTGAGGTCCGTGCGGCGGGGCATAGGGGGTGGGCAAGGCCAAACCTGCCTAGCCTCTCACGCCCCCCTGGCAGCAGCTGGGGCTGGAATCGCTAACGTGATTGATAACGCGGAAGCCCTAGATGAGTGAGCTCCAGCGCCTGAAAGGGCTGCTGCCCCCTGAATTACAGAGCTGGGTGTTTGTTGAAGCGGCCGCCTCAGTGGAACCGCCCCTGATCACCATCGAGGAGATCGGTCGCGATGAAGTCGAAATTCAGGTCGACCTGGAAAGCTGGGACGGGCTGGCGATAGACCATCGCAACCTGCTGTTTTGGCACGAGGTGGGCCGCGTCCAGAACGATGCAGTACCCCGCGACGGCTGGGAAATGGCGGCCCTGGCGATCGGCCTGGGTGGAGCCATCGGTGAGCTGTGGGTGCAGGACGGCCTCCTCCTGGTGATGGCCCTGGGCCTCTCCGGCTTTGCCGGCTACCGCCTCTATCTCAAAAACAACTCCGAAAAGCGGTTGCAGGACGCCATCGCCGCCGATGAGCGGGCCATCGACCTGGCCACCCGCTTCGGTTACACCCTGCCCAATGCCTACAAGAGTTTGGGCGGCGCCCTCAAGGAGCTGGTGGAGCAGACCCGCAAGAAAAAGAAGCGCGCCTTCTACGAAGACCGGCTCGAGGCACTGCGCAAGAGTGCCGGCAAGGCCAGGGCCGAAATGGCCCAGCAACAGGGCTCGCGTCAATCCGTCACCAGTGAGAACGTCTATGGCTGATTCCCCCGCTGGCAGGACCACGACCCACCAGGAGCTCGACAGCGAGCAGCTGGCCAAGCTGGCGGCAGAAGCCTGTGACGACCGCAAGGCCGTGGATATTCGCCTGATCCGGGTTGACGAGGTGTCGTCGTTGGCCGATTGGTTTGTGATCTGCAGCGGCCTCTCCGATGTGCAGGTGCGGGCCATCGCCCGCTCGGCTGAGGATCAGATCGAGGAAACCACCGGCCGGCTACCCCTACGGCGCGAAGGCCAGAAGGAGGGCCGCTGGATGCTGCTCGATTACGGCGAAGTGATCGTGCACGTGCTCACCCCCAGCGAGCGCACCTACTACGACCTCGAATCCTTCTGGGGCCACGGCGAACAGGTGCGCTTCGTAAGCTCGACTCCAGCAGTTTCTCCCTGAACGCCATGCCGTGCCCGGTGCCGCCCGAGCAACGGCCCCTGCAGGAATACGAGCAGTTGCTGGCCTCCTGGTTTTTTGTTTGGCCGTCCCACGACCTGCCAGGTCTGTTGCGCCCTTTAGCCACCAGCTGGCTGTTGCTACTGCCCCTCTCCACCTTGGTGGCAAGCGGCAGCTGGGTGTTGCGCCACCACCCGGCCCAGCTGGTGCTGGCGGGCATGGTGGCTGCAGTGGCGTTGCCGATGCTGCTGCTCGTGCGCCAGTGGCTCGGATGGAACTACGTGCACCGCCGCCTGGTCTCCGAGCGGGTCGAATACGAGGAATCGGGTTGGTATGACGGACAAGTGTGGGAAAAGCCCCTGGCCTGGCGCCAGCAGGACCTGCTGGTGGCCCAGCACCAGGTGCAACCGGTGCTGCGGCGGCTGCAACAGGGCGCAGCCCTGGCGGTAATCCTGGCCCTGGTGGGGGCCAGCCTCTGTCAGGCTCTTTAGATCAGCTCCTGGGCTCTTGTGACCCTGTCCTCCAGTTTCGGTGGCACCGCCCGCGGGGGCGTCCCTCCCCTGGAGGTGCGGCTGCTGCGCAACGGCATCGTCGAATCGCGCCACCGGGTGCATGCGGTGGTTTGCGACGGCCGCGGCCGAGTATTGATGCGGGCCGGCGATCCCCAGCAGCTGAGCTTTGTGCGCTCTGCCCTAAAGCCCTTTCAGGCCACGGTTTTTGTGAGCAGTGGCGCCGCCGACCATTGCAATTGCGGCGAGCGGGGCCTGGCGATCGCCTGCGCTAGCCACACCGGCACGGCCATGCACGCCCGCGAGGCCTTCAAACTGCTTTGGGGCGCTGAAATCGAGGCCGAGCAGCTGCAATGCCCCGTGCCCGACTGCGGCAAAAGCCCCCTGGAGCACAACTGTTCCGGCAAGCACGCCGCCTTCCTGGCCACCTGCCGGCAACTGAACTGGAGTACCGAGAGCTATTTACAAAAAGAGCATCCTCTCCAGCAGGAGGTGCTTAAGCGCGTAGGCGATTTGCTCGCCCTGCCCGCCGCCGAGCTACTCACCGCCCGCGACGACTGCGGCGCCCCCACCCTGCAGCTGCAACTGGCCCAGATGGCACTGCTCTACGCCCACCTGGGCGCCGGCAGCCAGGCCGACCTGGAGCGCCTCAGCCGGGCGATGCTGGCCCACCCCGAACTGGTGTCAGGGGAGGGGCGCTTTGACACCGAACTGATGCGCGGCGGCCACGGTCAAGTGGTGAGCAAGGGCGGAGCTGAAGGCATCCAGTGCCTCAGCCGCGTCGGCGAAGGCATGGGGGTAGCGATCAAGGTGGAAGACGGCTCCGCCCGAGCCAAGCAAGCCGTAGCCCTGCACCTGCTCGAGCAGCTCGACTGGCTAACGCCGATAGCTCTCGAAGATCTGCGCACTCGCTTCTTGATCCCAGCCCCCCATCTGCGCCTGGAAGTGATCGGCGAGCTGCGCTTCGACTGAGCGCCAGTACTAGGCACTTCGACTGGTATGGTTAAGAGGTCGACGCGGGGTAGAGCAGTCTGGTAGCTCGTCGGGCTCATAACCCGAAGGTCGCGAGTTCAAATCTCGCCCCCGCCACCACTTCCCAGAGCCCCGGCAGTCTCCTGTCGGGGCTTTGTTGTTTGAACGTTCACCTCCGCTGCCCCAGCGATCACCGCCCAGAAAATGGCCATCCCCGCCAGCGTGACCCAGCCCGACGCCATCGTGGTGGGCTCCGGGGCTACCGGCGGTGTGGCTGCCATGGTGCTGGCCGAGGCGGGGCTGAGAGTGCTGGTGCTGGAGGCCGGTCCCGAGCTCTCATCCCGCCAGGCCTTCGGCAGCGAACCGCTTAATACGGCCCGGCGTGTGGCCAGCATCGCCAGCGGCCAGCAACGCCTGCAGCGCCACCATCCAGGCTTCTGGAAACACAATCCCCAGCTGTTCGTCGATGAGCGGCTCAATCCCTACTCCACCCCAGACGACGCCCCGTTTTTGTGGAGCCGGGGCAGGCAGGTGGGGGGCAAAAGCCTCACCTGGGGAGGCATCACCCTGCGCCTTTCCGACTACGAATTTGGTGCGGCTGAGCGCGAGGGTCAGGGGGCAAGCTGGCCGATCGGCAGCGCCGAGCTAGCGCCTTACTACACCCACCTTGAGCAGTTGCTGGAAGTGCATGGAGCCTGCGACGGCCTGCCCCAGCTGCCCGATGGCCACTTCCAGGCGCCCCTGCCCTTCACCCCAGGCGAGCGCCACCTGCAGCGCCGCATCGGCAACGAGCTTGGCTTGCCCCTGATCCACTCGCGCGGCTTCAACCTGCACCGGGGTGCGGGCTGGCCCCGCTCCGCCAGCCAGGGGCGCACGTTGGCACGGGCCCTGGCAACGGGGCGCACCCAGGTGCGCAGCAACGCCGTGGTGAGCCACCTACTGCTCGACGGCGAGCGGGCCCAGGGAGTGGTGCTGGTAGATGGCAAAACGGCAGCCCGCGAGCGCATTGAGGCGCCCTTGGTGGTGCTCTGCGCCTCAACGATCGAGACCCTGCGGATCCTGCTGCACTCGAGCGAAGCCCACCAACGCGGTGGACTAATCGATCCATCCGGCAGCCTCGGGCGCTATCTGATGGATCACATCTCCAGCAGTCGCTTCTTTTCGATTCCCGGGGTGCCGGCCCTTGATGGGCCCAGCGAACTTTCTGGGGCCGGTAGCTGCTTCATACCCAACACGGTCAACCTGGATGCGGGCAGCGAAGCTGATTTCAGTGGCGGCTATGGCCTCTGGACAGCCCTGCAGCGCTTTGATCCACCCGCCCTGCTGCAGCGACGCAGAGGCGAGGCGGTGGGTTTTCTGATCGGTCACGGCGACGTGCAACCCAACGCCGACAACCAGGTGACCTTGAACGGCGAACAACTCGATGCCTGGGGGCTACCCACCGCCCACATCAACTGCCGCTGGGGTGCAAACGAGCAGCGCCTGGTGGCCCACATGCACCGGCGCATGGAGGCGGTGGTGGCAGCTGGTGGGGGGCAGATCCGGCCCATCGAAGAGCTATTTGTGCTGCCGCTGCTGGAGCCCTGGATCCGCACCAGCCTGGCGGTGAGTCCCGAGGCGCCACCACCTGGCTACTACATCCACGAACTCGGCGGCGCCCGCATGGCAAGCCAGCCCGAGACAGGTGTGGTGAATCACCTCAACCAGTGCTGGGGCGCCCCCAATGTGCTGGTAGTCGATGGGGCCTGCTGGCCCCGGGCCGGCTGGCAGAGCCCAACCCTCACTGAAATGGCCATCACCTGGCGCGCTTGCGAAGCCGCCGCCGCCAGGTTGCGCCAAGGAGACCCATAACCCGGTTGCGATCCGGTGTCTATCGCCACAACCGGCTTGAGCAACCCTGCTCACAATGGCAAAGTCGACCTCTAAAGGGTCGGGCAAGGGAGTCTCAGGCGGAGGTTGGCCCCTCCGCCTTTTTTTGTTATCCGCCACCAGATTTGAAAATTCAGGGGCGCAGGAACAGGCCGTTGAGGTAGTGCTGGCTCACCCCCTGATCAGTGCAACCGTGCTGAAACAGGAAGCTGGATAGGGCTGAGGAGATCAAGCGGTATTGATCCCACTGGGGATGGCTGCGCAGGAACTCGTGCATGCCATCGAACAACACCTCTGGCACCTCCGCCTCCAGGCTGATGCTGCCGGCTTCTGCCTCCACTAACCCTTCTGCGCAGCTGGGCTGCTTCATACATCGTTGGAGGTGACTGCGCTCGGCTGCCATTACGAAACAAGAGGTGGGGTGACTCAGTAGGCCACATCGCTGCCAGGTCCGTCAAAGCCTCAAGGCCAGGGCGAAACCACACCGTTCTCAACTGAGATTGCCTGTGCCGGCGGTTCCACAAGGGCGTAGCGAGGCTTTGCAAAGCCTGCGAGGGCGACCGCTGCCGGTGCTGTCAAGGCCAGACTGAACAAAAGCAGTTATTCCCCAACTGCCAGGCCTGAACTGGCTCAAAGGCCTCTGTTCTGGGGAAAAACCCTAATAAACCGGGGAAAAGACGGCAAAATTGTGGAAAGGGATTACCAATCAGCAGAACTGATGAGCTGGAGTCTCGCGAGACTTCCGGCGAGCTGAGAAGACTGAGCCACGCCAAACCGAGAGGGCTCAGCTGCTGCCGCCCTGGCGCAGGGTTGTGGGACCGAGGGGATGGTCCGCGTGGGGGTAGGGCGGATGGTGATGGCTGTGACCGTGGTCGTGGCTGAGACCGTGGTCGTGGCTGTGCCCAGGGGAGTGGTCGTGATCGTGGGTGTGGCCGCCCACTGGAATCGGCACGCCATCGGGCTGGCAGGCACCGGTGCACTCGCGCTCACAGAGGTCACAGCCGTCGGTGAGCCCTTCAACGTGGTGGTGGTGGCTGTGCTGGGGCGCCCCAACCTCAGTCTCAAAGCCCAGCACCTGGGCCCGGTATTTGCACAGCGAGCAATTCATGTTGGCGTCACCGCGCACCACCTCGGCCACGCGCTCCACAAAGGTGTCAAGCACCAGGGGGTGATCTGCCAGATAGGAGGCCTTCAGGAACTCCACCTCTGGATGGTCCTGGGCCACCCGCTCGGTGTGCTGCTGGATTCGACTCACCAGCACCCCGGAAAACAGGAAATAGGGGAAAACGACAACCCGGCGATAGCCGAGTCTCACCACTTGGCGCAGTCCAGGCTCCACCAATGGAAAGGTGACCCCGGAATAAACCGTTTCACCCCAGCCAAAACCAAAACCCTCCACCAACATCCGCGTCACCTTGGCGACATTGGAGTTGGCATCGGGGTCGGACGAGCCCCGGCCCACCACGACCAACATGGTTTCGTGCAGGGGCACCTCTGTGGCTGCCCCATCAAGGACTTCGCGAATCCGGGCCCCGGCGGCCTGAATCATCTTCAGGTCAACCCCCAGTTCTCGGCCGTAGTCGATGCGCAGACCCGTCTCCGCCGCGTAGGTATTGAGCACCGAGGGGATGTCGTTTTTGGCGTGGCCCGCTGCAAACAGCATGGCCGGCACGGCCAGCACGTGGCTTACCCCCCTGGCTCGTAGCGCCTCCAGGCCATCGCGCAGGATCGGCCTGGCAAATTCCAGGTAGCCGTATTCCACAGGCACCTCGGGCAACAGCGCTTGGAGCCCCTTGGCCAGCTCGGCAAATTCGGCCACTGCCAGCCGATTGCGGCTGCCGTGGCCGCAAACCAGCACCCCAATCGAGCCGTGGGGACCGGCACTCAGGTCGGGATGGGAGAGGGAAGCCATGGCCACTCGCACTTGAGGCCGACCCTATTCCGGGAAGCAGCGGGTCAGGATGGGGATATCCGGGCTGCCTAGCCGTCATGGCCCTGCGCCTTCCCCCATACCAGCCATTGCCGGCACCGCGCCCGGGGGGTGAGCTGCTTGAGGTGCCCATCGCCCAGCTGCGCCCCACCCAGCTCTGTGTGGGACTGGCTGAAGTGCGCAGCAGGCTGCGCGATTTCGGTGCCGAAAATGCCCGCGAACGCCGCTCCTACCTGGGCAGCAAGCCCGTGCCGCTGGTGCGCAGCGCTGATGGCAGCGTGTGGATGGTCGACCGCCACCACCGCCTACGGGCCCTGATCGAGATCGAACCCGGCGCCACCGCCTTCGGCTACGTGGTGCTCGAGCTCGACAGCCCCGACCCCCAGCAGGTGCTTGCTGCCCTGCATCAACGCGGCTGGCTCTACCTCTATGACGGCAGGGGCTTGGGGCCCCTGCCCCCCAGCGCCCTGCCCGAGCAGCTCACAGGCCTGCAGGACGACCCCTACCGCAGCTTGGTGTGGAAGCTGAAGCAGGAGGGGGTCCTGGCCGCCGCCCCGCTGATTCCCTTCCACGAATTCCGCTGGGGGGCCTGGCTGCGCAGCCGCCCCCTGCCGCCCTTCAGCTCCGAGCAACTCGAGCCGGCCCTGCCCCGCGCCCGCGCCCTGGCCCGTTCACGAGCCGCCGCCCACCTGGCTGGCTGGAAGGGCTCAGGCAGTTGCTAGGCGGCGCCAGCTGCCCCAGGCTGGAACTCCACCGCCCCCCTGCGCCGTAAATGCCATATCACCACCTGCTGGTACCCACCGATGGCTCCGAGCTCTCAGACAAGGCCGTGCAGCAGGCGGTGGCGCTGGGCCACAGCCTGGGAGCTCGCATCACCTTTTTCCACGCGCAATCCAACTTCCCCATCTCCCTGGTGGGCGTTGGTGAGCTGGTAGACCCCAATACGGTGACCGCCCTAGTGCAAGCCGCTCGCCATGGCGCCGAGCAAATCCTGGCGGCAGCAGCCGCCGCGGCCCAGGCCGCCGGGGTGGTCAGCGACCAGGACACCGTGGTGAGCTCCATGCCCTACGCGGCAATCGTGGAGGCGGCCGAACGCCATGGGGCTGATCTGATTGTGATGGCCTCCCATGGCCGCCGCGGCCTGGAGGGGGTGCTGCTGGGCAGCGAAACCCACCGGGTGCTTACCCACAGCAGCTGCCCAGTGCTGGTTGTGCGTTGAGCTCCGGCCACTACGCTGCCTGCGACAGCAATAGGCGTACCGGTGGCTAAGGACGAAACGAGCAGGGGCGAAGAACTGCAGGGGCTGGGCTGGACGCCTGAGGAGGTGCGCCAATACGAGGAGCTGTGGGAATACCGGCAGCGCTGGGGCGCCATCAACCTGGAGCCGGAAGATCGGGTGATGCTGCGGCGAGCTGAAGCAGCCCTGCCCAAGCGGGTTGCCCATGGCAAGAGCTCGCTCAAAAAAACACTGCAGCAGAAATCTCACTACCGCTGGCTGTGTCTCTATCGAGACGCCATGCTCGCCGCCGCCGAAGACCTTGGCCTGCAGCCCGGCGAAGAAGCCGCCTGGATGATTCTGCTCGAGGCCGAGTTACGAGCCCTGGATCACTACGAGCCGGTGCTGGGTTTACCTGACACCCTCAAGGCCAAGGCCCTACTGCCGGCCCGGGAGGCCTGGATAGCTGCCATCGCCGCCCAGGGGCGGGAGCTCAGCTTCGACTTCGATGCACCGCTCGAAGCCCTCAAGCAGCAGGAAGCCACCAGCTGGAAGCCCCTGCGCAACGCTGGGGCCCGCTCCTATCCGGTGCTTGAAGCTGGCGACGCTGCCAACTTCCGCACCCAGATGAACCAGGAGGTAGCCCAGCTGATCCGCGCCAGCTTCCCCTCGCTCAAGGACAGCGACAAGCCGGAGCCCCCGAGCGCCTAGGGCGCCGGGGCGCCGGCGCTGGTCTGCACCGGCACCCGGCCCACCTTCCAGATGCGCTCGGCGTAGTCAGCGATTGAGCGGTCGCTGCTGAAGAAGCCGCAGCGCATCGTGTTGTGCAGCGACATCCGCGCCCAGCGGCCCCGGTCAAGCCAGGCTTCATCTACGGCGTTTTGAGCGCGGCGGTAGTCGGCCACATCCGCCATAACCCGGAAGGGATCGTGGCTGGTGAGGCTGGCCAACAAGGGGTGGAAGAGCTCCCTATCACCCTCGCTGAAGTAGCCCGAGCCGATCAACTCCAGGGCCTGGCGCACGGCCGAGTCCTGCTCGATCCAGGGCATGGGGTGATAGCCGCTGTGACCCAGCTGCTCAATCTGCTCTGCGGTGTGGCCGAAGAGGAAGAAGTTCTCCGCCCCAACGCAGTCGCGGATTTCGATGTTGGCCCCATCGAGGGTGCCAATCGTGACCGCACCATTGAGAGCCATCTTCATGTTGCCGGTGCCGGATGCCTCCTTACCAGCGGTGGAGATCTGCTCAGAGAGATCCACCGCCGGATACACCAGCTGGCCCAAGCTGACGCTGAAGTTGGGCAGGAACACCACCTTGAGGCGGCCATCCATGGCCGGATCCATGTTGACCACGTCGGCGATACCGACCAGCAGGCGGATGATCAACTTGGCCAGGGCATAGCCGGGAGCCGCCTTGCCACCGAACACAAAGGTGCGCGGCGGCAGATCTTCACCGGCGCGGATGCGCAGATAGCGCTCAACGATCTGCAGGGCTGCCAAGTGCTGGCGCTTGTATTCGTGGATGCGCTTGACCTGCACATCAAACAGGGAGGTGTGATCAACCAACACCCCCAGCTCGCGGCGCATGTACTGGGCGAGGCGCTGCTTGCCCAAGTCGCGCACCGCCTGCCAGCGCTCCAGGAAGGCAGGGTCGTCGGCATAGGCGGCAAGCCCTTGCAGCTCCTCGAGGTGGGTGCGCCAGCGATCGCCGATCGCCTCATCGAGCAGGGCCGACAGCGGTGGGTTGGCCACCGCCAGCCAGCGCCGCGGCGTGACGCCGTTGGTGACATTGGTGAAGCGCTCCGGCCAGATCCGGGCCAGATCAGCAAACAGGTTCTGCTTAAGCAAGGTGCTGTGCAACTCGGCCACGCCATTGACGTGGTGGCTGCCCACCACCGCCAAGTGGGCCATGCGCACCCGGCGCTGCGGGCCCTCCTCAATCAGGGAAATGCGCTGCAGGATCTGGGAATCGCCGGGATAGCGAATCCGGGCCATGCGCAGGAAGCGGGTGTTGATCTCGTAGATGATCTCCAGCTGGCGGGGCAGCAACTGCTCAAACAGCTCCACGCCCCAGGTTTCCAGGGCCTCGGGCAGCAGGGTGTGGTTGGTGTAGCTGATGCTGGCGGTGGTGATCGACCAAGCGGTATCCCAATCGATGCCGTACACATCCATCAGCAACCGCATCAACTCAGCCACGGCGATGGCTGGATGGGTGTCGTTCAGCTGCAGCGCAAACTTGTGGTGGAAGTCCGTGACCTCCAGCCCCTGGCCCCGCAGGATGCGGAACATGTCCTGCAGGGAGCAGCTGACGAAGAAGATCTGCTGAGAGAGGCGCAGCCGCTTGCCCTGGTCCAGCTCGTCGTTGGGGTAGAGCACCTTTGAAAGGGTCTCCGCCTGCATCTTGCGCAGCACGGCCCTGGTGTAATCGCCGGCGTTGAAGGAAGCGAAGTCGAAGGCCTCAGGAGCCACCGCCGACCAGAGCCGCAGGGTGTTCGCGGTGTTTACGCCGTAGCCGAGGATCGGCGTGTCGTAGGCAACGCCGATCACGGTGTGTTCACCGATCTGCACCGGATAGCTCCACTCCGGCCGGATCACCTCCCAGGGATTGCCATGGGCCAGCCAGGGATCGGTGCTCTCCACCTGGCCGTAGGGGGTGATCTGTTGGCGGAAGATGCCGAATTCGTAGCGGATGCCGTAGCCGATCGCTGGCAGCTCCAGCGTCGCCATCGACTCCTGGAAGCAGGCGGCCAGTCGACCCAAGCCACCATTACCAAGTCCGGGTTCGGGCTCCTCGGCGATCAGCTCCTCGAGACTCAAGCCCAAGCTGGTGCAGGCCTCCCGGGCTGCCTCAACCAAGCCCAAATTCACCAGGTTGTTTTCCAGGTGCGGGCCCAGTAGGTATTCCGCCGACAGGTAGGTGGCCGTGCGGACATGCTCGCGGGTGTAGGTGTCGGCGGTGTCGACCCAGTTTTTGAGCAAGCGATCACGCACCGCCAAAGCCAGGCAGCGGTAGTGGTCGTGGCTGGTGGCCAGGGAGCTGGACTTGGCCTGACTGAAGAAGAGATGCCTTTGCATCGACTCCTTCAGAGCCTGGCTATCGGCTGAGGCCATCCCTGACTACCTACAAAGCGAAAGTCTGGGGCTCACGACTCAAATTCGCAGCAGCGTGGTCACGGTTACCGCACACGCCAAGCCAGGGCCAATCGCGCCGCTGGTATCAACCGCAGCAATGCTTTGAGGGGCGAACAGCTTTGGGTAGGTGGATTGACGTTCAGTGGCGAACTCCCCATGCCCTCCCAACCACGCCTTCAAGCCCTCGAAAAGATTCTCAGCCGCCCCGCCGCCCCTACAGCTCCAATTCAGCCCCTCGATGAGCTCTGGGCTAGCGACGTATTCACCCTCGACAAGATGAAGGCGGCGCTGCCGAAGGAGATCTTCAAATCGGTGCAGCGCACCATCAAGGAGGGCAGCAAGCTCGACGTGTCGGTGGCCAACGTGGTAGCCCAGGCGATGAAGGAGTGGGCCACCGCCCGAGGTGCCCTGTATTACTCCCACGTTTTTTATCCGCTCACCAACTCCACTGCCGAGAAGCACGACGGCTTCATCTCACCCCAGGGCGACGGCACGGTCTTCACCGAATTCACCGGCAAGGTGCTGGTGCAGGGCGAGCCCGACGGCTCCTCCTTTCCCAATGGCGGTATCCGCTCCACCTTTGAAGCTCGCGGCTACACCGCCTGGGACATCACCAGCCCCGCCTGGCTGATGGAGACGCCCAACGGTGTCACCCTCTGCATCCCCACCGTCTTCGTCTCGTGGACCGGCGAGGCCCTCGACAAAAAAACCCCCCTGCTGCGCTCGATCGCAGCCGTAAACAAACAGGCCCACAGGCTGCTCAGCCTGCTGGGGGAAACCACCATTGCCCCGGTCAACTCCAGCTGCGGCGCCGAGCAGGAGTACTTCCTGATCGACAGCGCCTACGTGCCCCTGCGGCCAGACCTGCTGTTGGCCGGCCGCACCCTGTTCGGTCGCCCCTCCGCCAAGGGCCAACAGTTTGACGACCACTACTTCGGCGCCATCCCGGAGCGGGTGCAGGTGTTCATGCAGGAGGTGGAGCGGCAGATGTACCGCCTGGGGATTCCGGCCAAAACCCGCCACAACGAGGTGGCCCCATCCCAGTTTGAGATTGCGCCTTTCTTCGAGGCCGCCAACGTGGCTACCGACCACCAGCAGCTCACCATGACCCTGCTGCGGAGCACGGCGAAGAAACATGGTCTGGCCTGCCTGCTGCACGAGAAGCCCTTCGCCGGCATCAACGGCTCTGGCAAGCACGTCAACTGGTCGATCGGCAACGCTACCCAGGGGAACCTGCTCGATCCGGGCAAGACGCCCCATAAAAACCTGCAGTTTCTGATGTTCTGCGGAGCGGTGATCCGCGGCGTGCATATGTACGGCCCCCTGCTGCGGGCCGTGATCGCCACCGCCAGCAACGACCACCGCCTCGGCGCCAACGAAGCGCCCCCGGCAATTATCTCGGTGTATCTGGGCAGCCAGCTGGAGGATGTGTTCAACCAGATCCGCGAGGGCCGGCTCTCCGGTTCGGCCCTCGGCGGCGTGATGGACTTCGGTGTGGATACCTTGCCGGAATTCGACAAGGACGCCGGTGATCGCAACCGCACCTCGCCCTTTGCCTTCACGGGCAACCGCTTCGAGTTTCGCGCCGTCGGCTCCAACCAATCGGTGGCTGGCCCGCTTGTGGCCCTGAACACCATCCTGGCCGATTCCCTCGCCTGGATCTCCAGCGAGCTGGAGGCAAAGCTGGGAAGTGGCTACGGCCTTGAGGAAGGGGCTCTGGCCGTGCTCAAGACCCTGATCGAACAGCATGGCGCCGTCGTGTTTGGCGGCAACGGCTATTCCGATGAGTGGCACCGCATGGCCGTGGAGGAGCGGGGCCTGGAAAACCTGCGGACTACCGCCGATGCCCTGCCGGTGTTGGAGCGCCAATCAATGCGCGAGCTGTTCGAGCGAACTGGCGTGCTCTCGGCCGTGGAGCTGCAGAGCCGCTTCGAGGTTTATGCCGAGCAGTACATCCTGGCGATCGATGTGGAAGCCAAGCTAGCCGTCCAGATCGCCCGCACCCAGGTGTATCCGGCGGCGATCCGCTACCTCGGCGAACTAGCTGAATCCCTGCAACTGCAGAGTTCCCTAGGCATCCAGGTATCGCCGGAAACCTCCAAGGAGGTGGCTGGACTGTGCCAGTCGTTGATGGACATCAGCGGCCAACTGCAAAGCGCCATCGACCATCCCCCCCACGGCACCGAAGCCCACATGCGCTACTCGGCCGACACCCTGGTGCCGTTGATGGCCGACTTGCGCGTGGCGGTTGACGGCCTGGAGGCCCTGGTCGACGACAACCTCTGGCCCCTACCCACCTACCAGGAGATGCTGTTCGTGCGTTGAGCAAGGCTACGCCCGCTCACTGCGGAAAAACGCTGATGCGGGTGCGTTCTACGTAACTGGGGTCGGCCATGGTGTCGACCTCAAAGCTGGTCCAGGTGGCACTGGGTGCGGGGCTGCGCTCAAGCAAAGGCCATTCGATACGCCGGCGCTGATAGGTGAGGCCCACACAAGTGAGCGCCTGGTCATCGGCCATCAGCGACCAGAGCACGTGCACCTCGCCGCGGTCATAGGCGATCGGAAGCTCCTGCCCGCCCTGCTCTGGCAACCATCCCGGAGCGAGGGTCAGGCCAGTCTGATTTTCCCAGCACAGGTAGGAGCCGTTATCGGTGGGATAAAACCAGCAGGTCTCATTGGCTGCCTCAGCCAGGGGAAAGCGATCCAGCAGCTCCACCTGCTGCACTTGCAGCCAAGAACCTTCGGCGGGGCCCCTAACGGCGTAGACGCCGATCCACAGGGAGGGCACGTCAAACTGCGTCACCACGGCATCGCAGATCAGGGAACGCCGCTCTGGCGCTGAGCCGAGGGGATCTTCACCGGCGATGGTGGCGCAGCCATTAGCCACCAACTCATCGAGGCTGCCCTGCCATTGATCTGGCATCCGAAACAGCCTCAGACCCCGGCCGCGATCAGGACCCTGGTGGCCTTGGGCCGCAACCAGAGCCTGCCAATCAACGCCCTCTTCGGGCAACTCCTGGCCCCTGGTCAACAGAAAGGCTAAGGAGTGGAGCATGGGTGCCTGCACAGGTCAGGGGCGCAGTAAAAGCGGACCCTAGAAGCCCTGACTGTTTAAGGCGGTGTTCTTGGCTGCCGGTCAGAGCACCAACTCCACGATCACAAAGCCCACAAGGGCCGCCAGAGCCAGCAGGGATGGCACACGCATCGAATTCTGCACTGTTCAATTCTTAAGCAAATCCTAGGAGCGCTGGCTGGCCCTGGTTTGGGATCGGGGAGGTCTTCACATCTCTTGCTCCTGAGAGACTGGGATCATCAGCAATCCCGCACCCCAGGCGATGCAAAGCAGCGAGGGCAGCCACCGCACAGCTTTCCGCCTGGTGCTGCTGCTTGGGGTGGCCATCGGCCTACACGTTTATGCCATACGGGTGAAAGAGGTAAAACCGAGTCGCCAGCTACCAAGAACCAGCCTTAGCCCCGATGGCCAGGGGCGCGTGGCCGGGTCCCAATCCAGCCGGATTCAGCGAGTACTTGAAAACTGAAAGCCAGCCTCAGCGCTCGAAGGCAAGGCCCACCAAAGAACGATTGGCACCCTTGACTTGCCAGCAGCCCTTCACCGGCCTGTAGCCACAGCCACGGCCATGGGCCTGGGTGATAAGTACGCCATGGCCGCCTGGACACAAATCGAGCCGCGGATCAACCCATATCGCCACGCCACCAGCACTGAAGTTGGCGATATCAACGGGAATTACAGGCAGCACCCTGCCCTCCCACTGCAACCAGCCCTCCATGGGTTGCTCCACTGGCCAACGCTGACCCTCGCGGAGGTTGGCGAACCCAGCCAGAGGCCTGTTTCGCAGGCGAAATCTGGTCAGCGATCTCATAAAACCCCCACTACGCAGGCCAGAGAAGACCGATCGCGGCAAGCGCGCCTCACCTCTTCTTAAGTTTAGACCCATCTGACACTGGATAGGCCGAGGTCCCGGCAGCCTTGTCATAAGAAGCTCCAGAAGCGCAAGGCGCAAAGATCTCGCCCCTAGCCAGCGATGAGCGTCGCCTAGGCCACCACGGGGCTTGCCGGCCATGGAGGACAGTGGATATATCGCGGCAGAGCTGATGCCCCAGACCATGCAAGCCAATTTGACCGGTCTGGTACCGACCCGATCGCCACGGGCCGCTGCCGCGCCAGCTGAAGAGACAAGCCAGTCCCAGCGGGGATTCGGCGGATCGGGCCAGAGCAAGTCACGACGCAAAGGGGGCAAAAAGCGCAGCCCTGCGCTGAGCAAAGCCGACTGGGGCCCTCTGGGTAAGCATCCCGATCTTGATGCGATCGTGGCGCGTCAGCGATTACACCTTCCCCTGGCCGGGCGCATCGGCGCCGACGAAGTCAACCGAGCTTGGAAGAGCGCCGCCGCCGAACACCACCCAGACCGCGGTGGCAGTCACGACACGATGCAACGGGTAAACGGGGCGCGGGATCTGCTGCTGGGTCGCAGCACCGTGGTGGAAAGGTCAGATTGAGTAATTGAATCGGATGGTGGTCCCATCGCCGATGCAACCCCCCTGGTTCTGGTGCACGGGCTGCTCGACAGCCCCGCGGTTTTCAATGCGCTTAAGCGCTGCCTGGGGGACCAGCGCCAACCGCTGTTAATCCCCGAACTACCGCTGCGGTTTGGCCTCACCCCCATCTCCGAGGCGGCCGAACTACTCGGTAGTCATATCGAAGCGGCATTCGGGCTGGAGCAACCCATTGATCTGCTGGGCTTTTCGATCGGCGGCGTAATCGCCCGGACCTGGATCCAGCTGCTGGGCGGCCAACGCCGCACCAGGCGCTTCACCAGTGTGGGAAGTCCCCAGCAAGGCACCCTCACCGCCCAGCCCTGGCCGGGATCGACTGCTGCAGCTTCTATTCGACCATCGACCTAGCCGTACTGCCCGGCTGGCGGGCCGTGCTGCCTGTGGGCCGCACCCAGATGCTGCCGGTGTGGCCCCATCCCCAGTTGCTGCGCGCTCCCAAATCGGTGCAGCTACTGGCCCAGGAGCTGTTGCGGCCCTGATGACAAACCTTTCTCCACTGATGACAGCCACCTCCAGCGCCCTGGGCTGGCTGCTCTGGAGCCTGCTCGTGGGCTCCCTGGCCAACAGGCTGCCAGCCGCTTGGTTGGAGCGGGAGCACTGGTTTATTCGGCGGCCATGGAGCGAAAGCCGTCAGGGCTTCGAGAGCCAGCTGGCGATCCGCAGCTGGAAGCCCTGGCTGCCCGATGCCGGCCACGCCCTGCCCAAAGGGATCGCCAAGGCAAGCCTGGTGGGCCGCGAGAGCACCAAGCTGGAGCGGCTGGTGCTGGAAACTCGCCGGGCCGAGCTGGTGCATCTAGCCCTGTGGCTTTTCTGGACTATCACCCCCCTGTGGCTACCGCCGGCGGGGGTGCTGATCAACCTCGCCTTTGCCACCGTCTTCAACCTGCCCTGCCTGTGGGTGCAGCGCTACAACCGCCTGCGGCTGGAGCGCCTGCTGGGCAAAGGCTGATCAGGGGCCCAGATCCGTTGCCTCGCAATTGATTTCCAGCAGCACCCCCCCATCTTCACTGTGTTGGCCAACCCGCAGGCGATGGCAACCCGACTCCAGCCAAAAGTGGCTGGAGACTTCATCGAAATAGGCCAGTTGACGCAGCGGAATGAGCAGCTGAAGCCGCCGGCAGTCGCCTGGCTCTAGCGCCGCCCTAGCGAAGCCCACCAGGCTGCGCTCGGGCCGCTCCAGCACTAGCCCAGGCGGTTCGGCGTACACCTGCACCACAAACTCACTGGCCAGCAGGCCGGCATTTTGGGCAGTTACAGCCAGCCGAATTTGATCTGGCTGCAGCTCGGCCTCCGCCTGGCTGATGCACAGCTCTGCGTAGGAGAGCCCAAAGCCGAAGGGGAAGGCGGCCGGATTGCCGTCTCGCTGCAGGCGGCGGTAGCCGTGCCAGAGGTCGTAGCGCACCTGGGGAGCCCTGGGCTCGAAATCAGGCAGGTGGTCGGCGCTGGTGGGAATGGCGAAGGGCAGGCGCCCACTGGGCGACACCTGGCCGAACACAACATCGGCCAAGGCCTCACCGCCCCGCTCCCCCGGGTACCAGAGCAGCAGGATCGCCGGCACAGCACGGCGCCAGGCCTCGATCAAGATTGCCCCACCTCCCATCAGCACCACCACTGTGCGGGGGTTTGCCGCCAGCACGGCCTCGATTAAGGCCACCTGCTCAGCGGGCAGCTCCAGGTTGGTGCGGTCGCCAGCGGCGAAATCGCCCCCCTGACGCGCCGAGCCGTAGCTGGTGGTGGCGGCAATGGCCCGGGCCACCGGCGGCCACCAGCGCCGCAGCAGGGGATGGGGAGGCGGTATCTGGCGCAGGATCGGCGCGATGTCGCCGGGATGGATGTGCTCCCCCTCCAGGCGCCAGTCGAGGCCCACTACCAGCAGGGCCGCCTCACAGCTGGCGGCCAGGGCAGTGGCTTCAGCCAGCCGCTCGCCACTGGCGTAACGCACAGCCCCCGGCGCAGCCGCTGCCTGCAGCCCCTGCAAGGGTGTGACCACCACGCCTGGCTTGGGCCGGGTGTCGGAGGAGCCGCGATCGCCCAGGTTGGCGATGGCGGCCAGGCTGCCGATCACCGCCAGGGAGCGGGCCGGATCCAGGGGCAACAGGGGCAAGCCGGGTGAGCCTGGAGGTGAAGCCTCGTTTTGAAGCAGCACGATCGACTTGGTGGCAGCCTCCCGGGCCAGGGCCCGGTGCTCGGAGCAGCCGCGCAGGCTGGTGGGATAGGAACCCTGGGGCACGGCGAGCTGCGCCCGCAGCTGGCGCAGCACGGCGTCATCCACGCGCTGCTGCGGCAGCCGACCATCAGCAACGGCAGCCTGCAGGCAACCGGCAAAGATCATGCGGAAGGGCATTTCCAAGTCCTGGCCAGCCCGCACCGCGGCAACGCCATCGCGCACCCCGAAGATGAAATCGGTCACCACGAAGCCCCTGAATCCCCAGCGCTGCTTGAGGATTTCGTTGAGCAGCACGGGGTGCTGGCCGCACCACTCGCCATTCACCTGGTTGTAGGCACTCATCAGCGAGCCCGCCCCGGCCTCTACGCAGGCGCGGAAGTGGGGCAGGTAAAGCTCGTGCAGCACCCGTTCACTCACCTGCACGTCCACCAGGAAGCGGGAGCTGTCGATCGAGTTGAGGGCGAAATGCTTGACGCAGGCCACGGCGTGGCGCTGGATGCCGCGGGTCATTGCCGCCCCCAGGCAGCCGAGCAGCACCGGATCTTCGCCATAGGTTTCCTGGGCCCGGCCCCAGCCGGGGTGGCGCAGCAGATTGACGCACACCGCCGCCAGCCAGTTGGCCCCGAAACTGCGGGCCTCGCGGGCCATGGCCACGCCGATCCGCTCTTCCAGATCCACGTCCCAGCAGGCACCGCGAGCAATCGGAGCGGGGAAGGTGGTCGCCCCGCCCTGGAGCACCACCCCCCGCGGGCCATCAACGAACTGCAGACCGGCTAGCCCCAGGCGCGGCAACACTCCCGCTGGCCAGGGGTGCAGGTGGGAGGCGTCGCGGCTGGCAATTTCCACCATGCCGGGCCAGAAGTCGGTGTCGCCCTCCAGCAGGGCAAGCTTCTCGGCAACGCTGAGCTGGGCCAGCAGCTCTTGGGCCCGGCGCTCAATCGACTGCTGATCAGTCTCTGGTGGCGCCGTCATGGCCTTTTCCCAAGCGGCATAAAAACTAGGAAGCCCGGAGCGCGTGCCCCGGGCTTCTGTTGACCCAGCTGTGGCGTTTGCCCGGAGGGGTGGGGCGCAGCTGGGCGCAAATTAGATAGCAATCAGATCGTGAGATCTGGGTGTCTTTAAGTTGTACTTCGGAGCTGCTGACGCAAGCACCTGGGGCCAGGTGACCAGTGGGACGTCTCGATTAATCCGGGGCACCTAAGGCGGCGCAGTGGAGGCTTTTCAGCCAAGAGACGTCAGAGATCCGTCGAGAGTGTTGGAGCAGGGGCCGGATCGTCAGCGCACTCCTGGCAAATGCTCAGGGGGGGTGTCTTCCATCAGTGGAGCCTCCGAATCCCGATGTCCACACGATCTCTCCGCCAAACCAAAAAGGCAACCATCCATACCGCTGCCGCAATGGCTCTTCACCCGCGGAAATCAGACTTCATGAAGGCCGCTTCACATCTGAGTCTGGATAGGAGCCAAGATTTCGATCAGCTAGTGCGGCACCCTTGAAGAGACAATCCAGGCTGGGGCTACTGGCCCTGGCGTGAAGGTAGAAACCCTGAGCCGCAGCGATCGCTCCTGGAATGGGTACCTATTGCCCAAGCTCAACGGTGTCCAAGCCGAAGTAGGTGATCAACCAAACGGGCGACTTTCTATTCATCCCAGCGGGCACCACCCACAGGCCGGTAAACCTCAGTGCCAGCGAGGCGGCCATTGCAATCGTGGCCCGCAACGATGCCAACGAGCAAGAGCATGTGGAGCTGCACGCCCCTCCGGGTAAGGCCGAGAGCGCACCAGGTACACCAACCTGTGCAGCACCAGTCCACAAATAGCTATCAGAGCCTGCAGCATCGGGGGAAATGCGGCGCCGCCTAGGTGGGCGATGGGGTAAACGCCGCACCGGCCCTAGCCAATGCTGGCAGGAGCAGCGAAGGCTCTTAGCTCTCTTTCAGTGGTAGTGAATTCATCGATAGTGAATTCATCGCTAATACGCAATTAACGCCGCGTCGAGCTTGACCTTCACGGGCATTCCCCATGCCGCGCTGCCATTAACTACATCACTAGCAAAACAACCAAAGAATCAAATGCTTGCGCTTGACAAGATTGACTGCATAAGCCATTTACAAGATGGCGAATGAGAATCTAGAGCGGCGGGGTTAGGCCTCTGGTTAGCAGATAAACTCCTACGTACAAAAAAAGAAAGATCAAAAGCAAGCCACCAACAAATAATTTCCCATCCATCGGTGGTAGCTGATTTAGTTTTCGCCATCCTATCTAAGCAGAACCGGCCTCATCAGCGCATTAGAGCGGGACGAGAAGGGTTAAGAGGTGCTGCTCCTCAAGCAGATAGACCAGCCCAAGTCATTCAGCTGCAAATCCAAGGTAATGATTGATAGTTCCAGTCCCCCTCCCTAAGGTGAAAGTTCTCCTCAGGTAACTGAGTGTTAATTGGCTGGCTGGAGGTGTCGCTGCTGGTGCGCTGGCTGCTGGGCTGGATTCTGGCCTTGAGTCTGCCGTCCCTTCCGGCCTCCATGCCGCTGCACCAACGAACAGTGTCCGTGTTGATACCTGCCCGAAATGAGGCAGCAACCCTGCCGAATTTACTGGCGGCCCTCAGCAACCAGGTTCTCAGGCCCGCTGAAGTGATCGTGGTCGACGATGACTCCAGCGACGGTACCGCCACCATCGCCCGCCAGAGCGCTGACACCCTTGCGATCAAGGTGATTCAGCCACCTCCTCTTCCCGAAGGCTGGTGCGGCAAGACCTGGGCTCTTCACCACGGGGTGCAGGCCAGCCGGGGGGATGTATTGGTTTTTCTCGACGCCGACACCGAGCCTGCCCCACAGTTCCTGCAGCGGCTGCTCGCCCAACACGAGCAGCAAGGAGGACTGGTCTCGGTACAGCCTTATCACCGCTCAGAGAAGCCCTACGAGCAGCTCTCTCTGCTCTTCAACCTGGTGGGGCTGATGGCGGTAAGGCTGGGGCCGAGCTGTGGGGTCGCCTTCGGGCCAGCGATGGTGAGCAGTCGGGCCGACTATCTGCGCGCCGGCGGCCATGAGGCAGTGGCTGACAAAGTGGTGGAGGATTGGTTCCTAGCCCATCGCTACGAGCAGCTCGGCCTGCCCGTGAGCGCCTGGCTCGGCAGCGATTCGATCGCATATCGCATGTATCCCGGCGGTTTGGCCGACATGGTGGCCGGATTCGATAAGAACTTTGCGACGGCCGCCGGAGAAGTTCGCTGGCCCTGGATGCTGGCGATGCTGCTGTGGCTTTCGGGCCTCTTCTGGGCCGCCTGGTGTCTGCCTGCCGCCTTGCTGGGCTGGCCTCTGGTGGGGACCCACGCGATCGGCCCAAATGCATTGATCTATGGCGCTTTTGCCGTGCAGTTGCTGCTGCTCAGCCGCCGGGTAGGGCGCTTCCATTGGATCAACCTGATCTTTCCGATTCCGGTGCTGTTCTTTCTAGGGGTGTTCATCCTCGCGATCTTCAAGCTCGAGCGAGGGCATGTTGAGTGGAAGGGAAGGCGATTCAAGGCCCGCTGAGGAGCACTAGGAGGCGTGATCTACGGGTTGATACAGCCTTGCGGGCCTGCTGAGGCAGCTCGTGCAAGGTTGCTATGGCTGCTCGATTAGTGGGTATTCAAAAGAGGGCTGATCACACATCTGCTGCCGATCTGCTGATAAAGCTGAATCCCAACAATTTGATGAGCATCATAGAAAAAATGAGCAGTTTTAATGTGCACCCACATGACTTGACAGGGGAAGATCTCTAGCCTGGATGAGCATCCAGGCGCCAAGATGATTTTAGCTAATACTTCAAACCACGACACAAGTTTTAAACCGGAAAAGGAGAAAGTCACGTCGCATTTCTCGCATCACGTCATCGCCCTCGTTTTCGCTGGAATACCGCCACGACCCATCAATAATTACATTCCGATGGATGAAAAGATTAAGCGCATTTTGAACATGACTACGGTCGCCGTGGTCGTCCTATGGATTCTCAACGCAATGGAAGTAATTGACTCCCTCCGCGGGATACATGTTGGCAGGCAATAACTTCCTGCGACCGAGGATTGATTAAATCACAGCAGGGCATTCAACTCAGAAGGATCAGCAAAGGCATAACCGGGCCCATAGAGCCCTAGACGGTCATCGTATAAGTCGCATACTTCTTCGTCGAGCCTCCTATATCCACGGCGCCTCGCCGGCAACCAAGAGGCGCCGTGTCTCGAGCGCTGGCTGTAGCAATTGACTACCGAAAGTTGCGCTTAGCAGCGCATTGATTAGACACTATACCTAGATTATTGTCTTCTTACCTGCTTAGCAATTTTGGCTAAGAGCTAACACGGGAAAAACTGCGGCGCTGTGCCTCACCCTGCAGCAGATTACAAAAATCCACACAAACTTGAGGCCCTGGGCGGCATAAATACTCCAAATAAGTGCAGATTCTCCCAGGGATAAACGAATATGATCATTTCACCACTCGCAAGAGTGTCGCTTCTGCTTAATTTTGCCCCCAGATCGATAAAGTACTGCAATGAACGATAAACTACGAATTCTTCAGCGCCAACCCCGCAGGATCTCAATTACATTAAGCTACAATGTACATGAGGCTTTAATAAAAAGATCAGACGAAGAAGGCCGCTCTGTTTCCAACCTTTGTGCATTCCTGCTTGAAGATGCTTTAAAGGATCAGAGAGATCTGATAGGCATACACGGCCGAGATAATATAGTGGATGGATTGGCCGGTAAAAAGTTGATGCTTAACGGTGATTCCGTGTCTAACGGATTTTCTCGACGACCGTAGAGCATATGGCAATTCAAGCCAAGCAGCTTATGCAAGGCAAAGGGCTGGCTCAAGCGCCCTCCTTAGCCTATTAGGTGCGCGTCACTCTACAGGCTGAATATGTTGCTTTGTCCTACCCGTTGATTTTGCAATATCGACAAAAGCCATTCGCTTTTCAATACAAAACCGGTGGCTTATCACTTCTTACTCATCAGGAGAAAGTAATCTCAGACATTACTGAATCCATAATTGTCTTGAATAAACCTAATCGCAGATTGCTTAATCCCTCAATATCCATAGGCGGAAAAGCGATATCCCCTAGTCGGATCAAATTTTTCCACGGCTCGCATAAGACCCAAATTACCTGCCTGAACAAGATCAATCATGCCAACTTAGCTACCCCTAATCCGAAATCTATATTGCTTGACAACACTAACAATGACCCTGAGGTTATCATTCATTATCCGGACGAAAGTACGGCGTCCCCTTCGCTGTTTGACGCTCGCGATGTTGTCAAAGTCTCGCAATTTTCTATTCATTCGCCCAGGCTCAACCTCTTCCTCTTCACGCAGTAGCGGAATGCCACCATTCGCCTGTTGATAATCACTTAAGCAATCAGCCATGGAGACCAGCGAAGCAACTACGGTCATACTCCTCCAGAAGACTCGATTTTAAAATCAAATCAGCACATATGATTACTTAGTGCCGCGTTGCGCAGCCGCCTGCAGCATTAAATTGACAAGCAGATGGGGGATTGTGGCATATCTCTCACGGCAATGCGGCTATTCAAGCCCTTCAAATCTAGCAACTAAATATAGCGACTAAAATCCACTTAAAATTATCATCGGGCGAATCAGGCGAGGATTAAAAGCCACCAACCATCGTAGGTTCTGGCCGACAGGTAGTCAGCTGGGTATGGCCGCCACCATCGAGGCCTGATCCATACCGGCAATTGCTGGAGGACCACAAGATCAGCCGCAGCATGTCGGCCAAGGGATGCTGCTGGGATAACGCAGTGGTGGAAAGATCACAAGCAGCAGTTCATCTCTGCCCGTACACTCTCCACCACGGGGCCCTGATCACTGTCCAACCAATCGGGGCAACCCCAGCCCGTAGGGCTCAAGGGTTGCATTTGCCACTGCTTTAAGCCAGGTTAGCCGGCCTCAAATACTCCTGAAAATCCTCACCTTTAATGGATGAAAACGACGCAATAGCTGCGCGCAGGAATGCTCATCACTTACCAGAATGAACATCAACTTGCGTCGACTTAAGCTAAAACAGGGGTTAGCCTTCCAGTAAAACCATGACAACTCAGCGAATGAACAATGACGCCAATTAATTATAAACTTTTATCTCTTGCCATTGTCATAGATCAACCAGGGCCCTCACGCAGCCAAGAGCTTTGAGGATTCAGTTTCACCTAGGGGCGCTTGATCTAGGAGCGCTTGTTCTGACTGTAAGCATCAAGAAAAAATATTTCTGACCCTGAATGAAGGCCCAGATCAAAAATGGGTCGCCTGAGATTCGAACTCAGGACCAATCGGTTAAAAGCCAACTGGACATCACTGAAATCCCTTGCAGTGCAGGGGCTCAGTAATAAACCCCCAAACACTCCCCCAAACAAATCATCCGCGACTGGTGGGATTATCTTGGCAGAAAGCGCCCAAAATTCGGGTCTCAGTGGATAAGCAAGGCGAGACGAAAGACCGGCCTTCAGGGCTGATCCGCTCCCCTGCCAGGCACCGAGCTCCCCAGGGCCAGGCCAGCCAGGATGCCTAGTCCCTGGGGAACGGCGGCATCAATGCGGCCCTGGGAGCGGCTACAGAAGTCAGAGGTGAGGAGCTCGGCCGTTAGCCCAGGCGAGGGCTGCTGCGGCGCACCAGGTTCCAATAGGCCTTTGGAGGGTGCCGCATCGATTCGCTGAGCCTGAGGCGGTAGGCCATTCATGCGCACGTATAGCCAACCCATGGCGGTGCAGTTGAGCAGGTCAAACGCCAGGGTGGCCCCCTGAAACCCCAGGATTCCGGTGGAGATCCAGACCACCAGCCGGCGGGAATCCATGGGGATTGAACAACGAACAACCCCATAGGGTTCCAACGCCACAAAACAGAACTTCTATAAGGCTAGAAAGCAGCTAAGTAGGCGAGCGGAAAGCGAAGACCTCAGGCTCAATTTGAACGCGAAGATCACCATCCTGGTCTTCTTGCCAGTTACCATCAAAACGTTGCCCTCCGACATAGACTTCAGCTCCCTTATCAGGGCGAAGATAGATAACTCGCTTTAAACCACTGGCATTGATCAACTGAACCTCAATCCGACCTTGGGAAACACTTCGGCCAGCAATTTGACATCGAGAGCCAACAAGCTGTTGAGACCCAGGGCTTTCCTGGAACCAACAATTAGGTCCGTTTATCTGGGATCGAGCAGGGCCAGCCTGACCAGGGGAGGTCGGCGATGAGAAAGGGGATGGTGAAGGACCAGGACTGCCACCGGAAGAAGCTGAAGGGCCTGAGCTTCCAATGGACCTGCTGAGATAGGCGTCTATTAGAGAGGAAGAAACAGCAAAATTAAGTCCCTCACTGTTATCGAGCTTGAAAGTGGCCATGCCCACAACACAGCCGCTCTTATCGAGAATGGGACCCCCAGAATTCCCGGGATTGATGGGTGCATCAATTTGAAGGATCTGGCCATTATCACGAAGGCTACTTACAACACCTCGTGTAAGGCTGAATTCCAAGCCTTGCGGAGCACCAATCGCAACGACATCAGCCCCTACGCTGGGAGCACTACCTTTTAATACCAAAGCACGTCCACGTACACCCCTAACCTCGAGCAAGGCCAAGTCTGCCTGGGGTGTAGACGCACCAGAATTAGCAACAACAGTTGCAGAATCTTGACTACCGTCAGACCACTTCAACGAAACACTACTTGAGTTCCCGACAACATGGGAGTTTGTTATCAGGTAAGTAGAAGAAGCAGTCTGCCGAATAACGAATGCACTTCCTTCCATTGAGCCAGCACGAACCACTGCAACTCCAGGCTTTGCCCCCTCAAAGAGGGCTTCTGGGGACAATGTCTGGCTAGAGCACGTGGAAGAAGAAGCTGCTGTTGCTCCTTGCTGATACAACCGGGGCCGGCATCCAGGCAGAAGACCAAGGCTCAAGCAAAGGAGTGCAACGTAAGCAAAGCTGGGTCTTGATCGGATGGATACCAAGGCGGAAAGGAGATTTGCTGTTTGGGGTGGGACACAAAGCAAAGCTCAGAGACCTGGGATCGTTACGACCTCGGAACTCTAAAGGGCACACAGCAATAGACAAATGCCTCCCACCCCTAAAGCTTGGGAACTGCACAGGGCTCGAGAACTGTCCAATGGCGAAGCGTTAACGGTTGAACTACCACCAGGGCATCGGGGCCCGATACAGCTAGCCGTTCCCTATTTCAGTCAGCGCGATAGCGCCACAAGCCAAGGCGAGCGCATGTGTTTTTCCTCCAGCTGCGCCATGGCGGCTGCATTCCTAAAACCTGGTTGCCTGACGGGCAAGGGCCAGCCAGATGACCACTACCTCCAGCGGGTACAGAGCTATGGCGACAGCACCAATGCGGCTGCTCAGGTGCAAGCCCTCGCGAGCCTGGGGATCCGAGCCCAGTTCCGCACCAATGGCGATAGCAAGGCGTTGATCCAGCAGCTCACTAAAGGCATCCCCTGCCCGGTGGGCTGGTTGCACCACGGGAGCTTGTCCTCACCAACCGGCGGCGGCCACTGGAGCCTGGTGATGGGCTGGGATCCGAACACCCAGCAGTTTTTGATGCACGACCCCTACGGAGAAGCCGATCTGGTGGCAGGTGGCTTTACCCGCACTGCGATCGCCAGCGGTAAGAGCGTGCGCTATTCCCTTAAAAACTGGGGAGCGCGCTGGCAGGTCGATGCCCCAGGTACCGGGTGGTGGTTGCAAATGAGTCGATAGCGCACCCACCCACCCCACGCGATGATGCTTGGGGCAGAAGCCAACTAAACCTATAGATAAATGGGTGGGAGAGAGCATGCTATGCCGGCGAAGCCAGATTTTTTTGATCCATCAATTAGAATCTGGCACCCATCGGAAATCCCGTGAGAAGGGTCAAGACTGACAAACTGTTTTATGGCGAAGTACTGGTTGATCGCCAGGTATGGGTCTATGCAACGCTAAGTCACTTGAATGAAAAAAGAAAAAGCGATCATGAAAACGAGTTTCAACATAATCAAAGAATCATACTTCAAATAACCAGCTGGAGATTTTTAATTACGCTACTTGGTGAAAGCATAAGCGAACACACTGGATACCAGGACTTCTCGTGGGGAGAAATCCAAACCATATCTTCATCGAAAGACTGGGTGACTATAAATCTGAAAGATAAAATGGTTTTCTCGATAAAACAAGACAAGCCAGACTTGTCATCAATAAAGCTATGGGCGCTTAGCGAAGCAATCAAAACCGAAGAAAAAAATTGTCGAAATCTGGGTGATGCATGGGAGCAAAGTAGACCAATAGATTTGAGATGCGAAACAACAGTGCCGTCCGAAGGCGACTGGACACTTTTACTAAGAAGCTACGGCCTAACATTGAAATACGGTGAGAAACCCAAAAGACTCGAGTGGAACAATAAGCTGAGCATTGCAGTAATCTCAAGAGCATTTTCCAAGAAATACTTGGTAACATCAAGCGATGGAAAGCAGCTGGAACAAACAATAGAAACCGCAAGCTACACACACAACACTGCTAGAAGAGACAGAGAAACAAAAAGCACCAACAGCACTGAGGAAATTCATCCATGCAATAAAGACGAAACAATCAAGACAGAGGTAAAGGAAGGAGAACAGACCTCCAAGAGCCATAAAGCCACGATTCCGAAAAGCTACAAAGTTTCAAGCACAAATAGACAAACAAATCCAGGGTTGAAGAGCCAAGATTACGCCTTAATCGTGCAAGAAATAGCAAATAAGCTAGAAGGGATAGTCGGGCAGGAGGACGCCAAGAAACAAGTGCACGCGATAGTGCGGAATGTTGTGATAAAGCTAGAAAATCCTGAAAAGTCATGGAAGACAGAAAAAGATCATTCCTGCAACATAATTTTTTCTGGAAATCCCGGAACCGGTCGTTCTTCTATCTCAAGAATACTTGCAGAGGGATTCAGGAAACTGGGAATACTTTCGAAAGGAGAAACGATAAAAACCGATTTCTCAGAACTAATAGGGACAACAACAGAGGAAACTGCCTTGAAAACCAAAACTATCATAGAAAGCTCACGCGGCAACGCACTATTCATAGAGAGAATATGCTTGCTGTCTCAAGAGGGAAAAGATACAAAAAAAGATCAAGAGAAAATTAATGCCATGCTGACAACTGTGGACCAAAACAGGGAAGACATTGCAATATTTGCCGCCGGAAATACCGAGGACATACGTGAACTAATTAATTCAAATGGACAAATAAATAAAATATTCAGAGGCAAGCTTTATTTCGCAGACTACACACCAGGAGAGATGAAAAGGATATTTCATGAAATGGCACATGCTGACAAATTCACCGTACATGGCATTTGCGACGCGAACTTGGACGAAATATTTAAAAACATTTCCTCGGCCTCAGGCAAGAGCTTTGAGAATGCAAGAGAAGTCAAAAAAATCTACGAACAAGTCCTGCAAATACAACAAAGACGAATATCCTCGTTGACGTCAATCATGCCATTAGATACCGAGGAAGATGAAGGGTTGGCAGTGATACTACCTTGCGACCTACCTTCGCCAAAAAGCATGCAGCGCATAGAGTACGCGGAAAGCGCGGAAAGAGCTCCTGCCCAAAAAGGCAAAACAGACATTAATGCAATGCCAGATCAGAATGAACCCCATAAAATCAAGGAAATAATTATTAAGGAAATAAAATACCATCGAGCAGTACTTGCTAGCCAGAGAAGGTGGAAAGGCGAGGTCGACCGAAATGGCAAGATTATCAACATGGAAAAATGGATTCGCGAAGGTGTTTATCCATTTTTAATTAATAGCATAAGCATCATGGTCAAGCAGGAGTCGGGATGTGAATTCTTCGAGGCGGAAGCACCCTATTTTCTAATGTCTAACGGGGCGAGATATATTGTAACCCTGGAGCGCCTTGCCAGCGAAATAGAACGAATCGTAGGGAACGATGCCTAAGTAATTAATTTCAATTAAATACAAAAAACGGAGTTTATCTTGTTAGGCGCCCTGAGGTGACACCTTTTCTACACCAATTCGTATGAGAGCTGGTGGAGGAGCAGGTAACCCACACAGCGCTCGGACGCGGCATGGGTATGTGGGATTTGCTCTACAACATTGCAGCACGAAAGTAGGCCGGTAGCTTAGGTACTGGCTCAGATCCTCAGTCGCAGGGCCGAGTGTGTTCTCATGCATGACCCGAAACCAGCTGACGATAGTACTAATACCACCCAGAAGACCTACTTGAAACCGTCGCAGCCGGAACAGGTGAACTGCTTTCAAGTTGTAGAGTGAAAGAACAAAACCTCTTGGGCCTTTAAGTCCATGGAAACCACTCTTCAAAAAGGACGTCCTTTTTTTGATTACCAAAAAATCGAGGACCTTGAAGAAGAACTCGTTAGCGCTCTCTACGCGCAAAGAGCGTTGGAAGAGCAGATTGCTCTATACAAACCTCAAAGCTCGGCACCCAGCGAGCTGATCCAATCATTCATTGACAGCAAGAAGAAAGTTCAAGGAATAGAGTTGGAGATCAGGCGCTTGCGGTACGCGTTATAGGCCTTGATTTTCTCCCAGCTTTTTCCAGGGTAAAAATTATTGATAAGTGGGGCACTTAAGCCCTGGGAAAAGAACCTTGATTTTTACAGCTTCCCTGAGCATCAAGCTTGCTGCCACGCCTGCCAATCGTTCTACCTCCTTTCTGAAGTCGTACCCATGGTGCATGTTCATGGCGTGCGCCGCTTCGTGAATCAGAATTGCAAGAGATTCCGAACCCAAAGGTTCAAGCCAGAAGGCCTGTTCTTCGAGGGCCAATGTTAGTACGTTGTCGATACTCCAGTGGGCTGAGAATTTGGTTGAAGATCCACTACTCAGGGCAACCTTGCCAGTTACACGAGCTTGTGGCGTGGGACACGAAAAAACCAGTTGCTGGCAAAACCAGACAGCAAACGATAAACAAGTCCCCACGTGTTTTTGCCCACCCCTCTGGATGATCCAGTTGGACCGTTCATCGCCAGTAATAAGCTTCTCTGAGACACTGAATCCAGATGCAATGGCTTCAGTGGTTTTCTCTTGCTCATCCTTGCGAACTACTTGCATCGCGGAGGGCACGTAGGCCTTGAGCATTTCTCGGAAGCCGCCACTGGTCTGAGCCGTGTTCACGATTACGACACCTAGTTCGCGAGCATCCTCATCAAATTGGCGTTCACCCATCTTTGGAACAGAACGGGCAATGTTGGTGCCAAAGGCCTGGTCAATGATTTTGCGTTGAACCACCTCATCGCATTTCCGTCCAGCCGTGCCGACCCAATCCTCTTTGATTGTTTCTGGCTGCATCGAATCCAACAAAGTTGGTAGGCAAGCGGTGTGGAGTTTTAGGGGGTAGCCAGACTGGACCGCATCACGGTTGGGGTTCATCGGAACCCGCTGCTGGACATCGCAGTGGAAGCCCATGGTCCACTCCACTGGAGCCACTGGTATTCCCATCTCATAGATGGTTGGCGTTTCATCAGGCCCGGCGTGTACAAGCTGAACAGTGGTCTTCCGGCTGGGTTTTTTCCAGCTCTGGGTTGTGGTGTCGTAGATCTCGGTGGTGAGGCTGGCGGTGATCTCGTGGGCAATGGGCCTTGCGGCGATCACCAAACCATTGACTTCAAGATCGATCCGATATGGGACAAGAAACCGCTTGAAGTAATCGTCGAGCTGGTCGCAGACCTCAGCGGCCCAAGGCATCGACATTTTGACTTTGGTTCCACCAAAAGGAAGCAGCCTCATGCTTTGCCTGCACACCCGTTCGCCGTTCTCTTGCAAGAACTCCAGCCGCTGGGACCCGCTGACCACACTGGCTTGATCGGCAATGCAGAGAGCTTCCTTGAAACCCCGCCCAAAACGGCCCCGCTTGAGATGGCTATCGGTTTTGTTGGTCAGATAGACGACCCGTAGGTCCCCAAGGTTGTCGATACCAGAGCCGTTGTCTTCGCAAACGACCTCAACCTTCCCGTTGGTAAAGAAGTAGCTGAGGCGGATTCGGCCTGACTGCTCATCGGCAAAGGAATCCAGCGAGTTTTGGACCAGCTCCTTGATGAGGTGTTCCGGGGGACGCGCTGCGTTCATCGACGCAAAGCCTTCCGTGCTGATCGAGAGCCAGCCTTGGGTGTTGGTGGTCATGGCTCGCAAAACATTGTTTGATGTGTCTATCACTGATTTACGGCTGCCTTCCTTGGCATACCTTGGGATGTCAAAATAGGGCTCTCAAAGCCTTACCTGCGTTCCTATGTTAGTTGAGACTATAATGTTCAATGGCATCAAGCATCAGAAATTTGTCGGTTGATATTCTCCATAGAGGCTATGACTTCTTCAATTCTGCCTTGCAGGCATTTGATCACAGAGTCCTCAATGCAAATCCCGCAAATCTTAAAAAAGCCTTCCGGGTCTGGCTTGTCTTCTACAATTAAAAAGTGAGTCACCAACAAGGTGAGCGGCAAGGCAACCTTATTTTTAAACCTATCTCCCAGCCAAGAGAGATCAAAGTCTTCATAAATTTTCCTGACTCCCTGATGGGTATCAAGAAACAACCTCAAAGAGGAAATCTTTGATTGAGAGACAAAAGCAGCGAGTGAGGTCTTGTTCTTGTTTATGCCGATGGCAGCTGTGCAGATGCCAAGCTGTTCTCTAGCAATCAGGCACCTTACGGCTGCAATCTCGGGATTGGCGTCCTTTCGCCATTCATCTTGTGCATGGCTAAAAGTGTTTGCGCCTATCTGTAGCATTCCAAAAACCATGCCCGCATCAATGAGCTGATCATCTCTTACTCCTAAGATCAAATCTGGAGTGCCTGCGCTTTCGTATGCGGCTTCCGAAAGAAGCTAGGACATCCTGAAAAGGGTATCTGCGTCATCCCTTCCTTGCTCTTTTGCGAGCACAGCAGCCTTAAGTATGATGCTGGATTTTTCTTCAATAGCTGTTGCATCGGTCTCTTCCCTAATCCATTTCAAGAATTCATTGCACAGTGGCTTTGTCCAAAATGGGAAAAGCCGCGGCTCTCTGTGTTCCTTGGGTTGACTACGAAGCCACATTTCTACTTGCCCCGGATTAATAACTGCTCTATTGTATTCGATTTCTGCTCGAGCTTAATAAATGAATAAATACTAATTCCGAAAAGAAGTAATAACCAGAAAAGAGAAGTTACGGCAACTGTCCTCCATGGAAAGCTCCGACCACGAACAGGGATCTCCTTCTCGTCTGGGCTGTTCTTCTGATTCTTGATCTTGGTGATCAGTACAGGCTCAACCTCTGGTTCCTCCAGGGTCAAGATCAATCGCAGCAGCGCTTCTGGGGTTGCAGGTACGAGGGCTCCACCTGTTTGCTCAACACCCATTGCTGCCGTCAGAGCTGCTCGGCATTGATCCAAACCACCACCAACCCAAAACAGCCCCCAAGCTTTCTTGTGGCGATGCAAGACCACCCACCGCTCGGGCCTTCTGTCGTTGCGGACCAACTGGCAGGCCTTAGCCAATGACCAAGTTCTGCCGCTACTCACTGAGGGCTCAGAAGTCAGCAGGAGCCTGCCTTCTGGGTCTTTGCTGTAGCCCGTGGCGAGCTCAAGAGCAAAGACATCCACGATCTGGACCTTGACCCCCTTCTGGTCAGGGGTCCAGGCGCAGGGCTGATTCAAAGTCTTAGCAAGGGTTGGGCTGTGTCCTGCGCATGACCATCGCCATCAGCGCCGTGATGTCGTGCATCACCGACTGCATCCCGGTGCGGATCGATTGAAAGCCTGCCAGCCG